>CAYQFM010000006.1:0-13197 GCA_964416735.1 uncultured Iamiaceae bacterium
GAGTTGCCACATGCACACGGGCTGGCGCTGGAGCAGGAATCTGACCCGGCCAGGGTGGTCAGCCCCAGACGCGTGAGCACGTCGGGCAGTTCGGTGGCCATGCCAGCCAGAAGCAGCACCTCGACAGGGCTTGCAGCCAGAAAGGCTGTCGTGTCTGCCGCGGGCACGACCTTCACTCCGCTTGCGGTTTGTGTCGCCGACAACGCAGCCAGCAACGCCGTGAACGGACCATCCGCAACTCCGACACCCGCATGACCGGCCCAACCCATGTCCGTCAGAACCGCATCCACCCTGGCGTGCACCGAAGAGGCAAGCGCACCATCGCCACCGAAGTACCTCGACGGTCTCCTGGTCGCAAAGGCACACGTCCCGGGTCGCTGCAACTCGATCAATGGGGTCACGTCCTCGAGCGCACGAACGATCGGGTCAAATGCCATCTCCGAGTTCACCGGCCAATCAGGACACGACACCACGAGCGTGCGCACCGCCATGTTGATCCTCTCGCCATTCGTCAATTCGGGGAACAGAAACCTCAACCCCACCGTCGGGTCCGGGGAGCAACAGATCGACTTGGCTGGGTCTGGATGCGACTCCCCTGCCCACAGAAACAACCGACACCCTCCTGGAGCGGAGATGGCCATGGCCGCGGTCGAGGCCGCTCCACCTCGAAGCGGTGACCGCCAAGTGGAGATCGACGTCCAATCGCCGACCCGACACGTCGATGAGAACAGCTCCCCGCTCACGCATACGCGCCCGCAGACGTCGAACATCTGCCGCTCCCGGATCATGGGCGGGTGCGACAACCACGATGTCGAAGGCATCGATGAATGCGCCAACCACCATTGCCCACGACCCGGATGACACCTCGGGAACAACCGCCGTGCGATCGGGGGCAACACCCATTGCCGCCGCCGCAGCAAAGCCCAGATCCACAACACCCACGATCGCCGTCCAACAACCTCCGGCCGACGGACCAGCAACCACGGCCATGGCCATGCTGAGTGCCCCCGAACAACCGAGTGATCCCGCAACAGATACAGCGGTCCCCCGCTGTAGAGATCCGTACGGAAACAGACCACTCAGAGCCGGCAATACCGACAGCGATCCACCCGACACGCCCGCATCACGCACACCGGGACTGATGGGCTGAGAGAGACCTGCCATGCCCACCAGTATCGAACATCTGTTCGATGCTGGCAACCGGTAACCCGGTCAGGGGCGGTTCAGAGCGTTACGCCCTCCGGCAGTTCGGGCACCACACCCGGCATGTAGAAGACGTACATGTCCTCAATCAGCTTCTTGATGCCCTTCGGTGGCGAGCCATCGGCCATGTAGACGGTGACGATGTTGCCGTTCATGTGAATCGACTCGATACCGCCGTTCTCGAACAGCGCCCGCGCAAGACGATCGGGCGGACGGACACCCTGTGCATCCGCGATCGACCTGTACTTGAGGTGTTCCGTACCGGTGAGCACGCGGTTGAGTTCGTAGCGAATGACCCCGGGGGTCGATGACTGCTTCTCGATGACGGTTACTGGCTCTCCCATGGTGTGACAAGCCTAGCTATGCCCACCGACACGGAGCACTTCGACACCGGGGCACTTCGACACCGGGGCACTTCGACATCAGAACAATCGGCTCTGCTGGTCACGGGCCGACTTCAACCCTTTCCACGGGAGCGCATCCATGAATGCCCAGGATCTCCGATGAATCGACGTGGGTCCCATGCCCATGAGTGCCGTGCGGTGTCTGGGGCTCGGGTAACCCTTGTTCGACTCGAAGTCGTAAGCGGGGAAGCTCTCAGCTTCCGCCCGCATCAAGCGGTCACGGGTCACCTTCGCCAAGATCGACGCCGTCGCAATCGACAGGCACGTGGCATCCCCCCGCACCACCAGCCTGGTTGCTCCTCCACCCATGAAATCCCAGTTGCCATCCAGCAGTACACGGTCGACACCGATCCCCAAGCCGTCTATGGCACGTCGAGCGGCCAGACGCATCGCCGCAGACATCCCCATCTCATCGCACTCGGCATGGCTGACCGAACCCACAGACCATGCAACACACCAGTCGGCAAGACGATCGAACATCGCCTCGCGTTCCGGTTCGGTCAACATTTTCGAATCACGAATCTTGTAGACCCGACGGTCCCGAGGCACCACCGCCGCACCGATCATCAGCGGGCCGGCCCAAGCACCCCTGCCCACCTCGTCTACGCCAACCACCACCTCATGGCCGTCGGCCCAGAGTTCGCGTTCGATATCGAGCGTGGGTGCCTTGTCCCGTAACGCCTTACGTAGACGCGGCACCGCTAACCGTTTTGACGTCAGCTTTGACTACCCGAACGCACCGTCGTATCGCTCGTATTCGTGTCGCCAGTGTCGTCGCTGATGCTGAGTCTGACGATCGCCAGGGTCTTTCCATCGCGAGGCACAACTGTCACGCGACCGGACCATGTACCCCCGAACTTGAGCGTCCCGACATAACGGTCCCCGGCACCCAACGACGTCTGGCCTTCCACATCGAGACCGGCATCGCGGGTGTAGAAGTCATAAGTAGCGGACGGCTCACCCGAAGCAGTGAACAGGCCGATCATCACGGTGGTGTCGGAACCACCAAGTGAACCCGATCCGGCGGCCTCGGCCCCATCGGGAACCGGAAAGTCCTTCGGCCACCCCGGAGGCAGCTTGCCATCGAGCGACAACGACACCTGACCATCCTCGGTCACCACGTCGAAACTCTTGTTGCTGGTACTGGCCTTTGTGGTCGTGGTGGTGGCTGTCGATTCGGACTTGTTGTCGTTCGAACATGCGACGCCTCCGAAGAGCAGCGCCGCAGACAGCACTGTTGTGCCAATGGTTCGAATGCCACGGATCTGATTCATCGGATCTCCCATATCTGTTCGCGTCGGTCCGATACGCCGACCGGCATGCTACGACATGGCCCGCTCAAATCACGGTCAAGCTCCATACGCGCGATACACGCAGATGAGAACAAGGCTCGATTCGATTCCGTGAGTTCCGACGTCAACAATTGTTCGATGAACCCCGACCGACACGTTGAACGCAGCGTTCTCATCACCGGCGGAGACGGACAACTGGCCACCGATCTGGCAGTCGCTTTCTCGAGACACGGATGGCGAACTCACACGCCGGGTCACGCCGACCTGGACGTCACCGACCGGCAATCGGTCATCAGTACCGTGGAAGCTCTGAAACCCGAGGCAGTGATCAACACCGCCGCATGGACGAACCCGCAGGGCTGCGAGGACGACCAGGCACGAGCATGGGCGACACACGCCATGGCGGTACGACACCTTGCCGAAGCAGTAGACCGCACGGGCTCACACCTCTGCCAGATCTCCACCGACTACGTGTTCGACGGAACCCCCGGTGAGACACACACCGAATGGGACCGGCCGGAGCCGACATCGGTCTATGGTCACTCCAAACTCGGCGGAGAGGCCGAGGTTCTTTGCGGTCACACCATCGTGCGCACATCACGGATACTCAGTCACAACGGCAACAACGTCGGTCGCAACGTGCTGCGCTTAGCAACCACCAACCCAGATCAACAGTTCCGGTTCGATGCGCATCACAAGGGCTGTGTCACCTTTGCCACCGACTTGGCCGAGACCATCCACACCCTCGTTGCCGGTCGCTTTCCGGGCATCTATCACGTCACCAATTCCGGGGCGGTGACATGGTTCGAGTTCGTACAAGCGGTCTTGACGGCAGCGGGGCTGAACGAGAGCAGGGTGGAACCGCTCCCCGCCGATGCACCCATTCCCGGCCCTCCCCGGCCGGAGTACTCGGTCCTCGAGAACATAGCTCTGCGCTCCGCCGACGTCGCGCCGCTTACACCATGGAACGATTCACTGTCCCGGTTCGTGGCAGAATCCCAACGTGTCTGATCCAATCAACACGCCAGCCACGCAGCCCATCAACCTTCTGGGTGTGGGCACCCACGTGGAAGTCAAGAACCGTCTCGACGGCCGTTGGTCACGTGGGTTCGAGATCGCGGCGCATGCCAAAGACGGTTACAGAATCCGGCGGACTTCGGACGACACCGTGCTTCCCACGGTCTTCACAACAGATCAGGTTCGTGCACGACCAGGCGAACAAGAGAACAACACCTGGTGGTTCTGAGCGGTTCAGGCGGACGGGTCGGCACCACTCTTGGCCAGTACCCCTTGAGCAATTGCGCCGGGGATCATCGGGATCCAACGGATGGCCATGCGCCAGACGAAGACGGCCGCCACCGCCACCTCCGGGTCCACCCCGAAACGCCACAGCGCAAGGACAGCAACCGGTTCGACCACGCCTATTCCATCCGTGAATGGCCCAAGTGGACCAAGAGTCGTGGCAAGAAGAGCCACAAAGATGACCACCGGCACCGACACTTCCGCTCTCAACGCCCCGAGCGCTACAACAAGTCCTGCCGCTTCCACAACACACTGGACCACGGCGGTGATGACCAGTCCGGCAAAGCGCGACGGATCACGCCGAACCAACACTCCAATTGCCCTCGATCCGGCAGGGCCGGGTGCAGCCAGGAGTTGGTGGTAGCGCGCTGCGGAACTCGACGCTCCCCGCACCAGAAGCATTGCCAGGACGACAACCACAAGCCATGCCCGCCAGTCAATGCTGTGGCGCTCGACTCCCGATACCAGCATCACACGCCCGGCAACGAACACGACAGCCACGTGCACCACGACGCTCAGAGACGCCAGGGTGGAGACCTCGAAGAGGGCTCGCTCACGGCTTCCCCGTGCACGAAAACGCTGGTGCAACCAATTCCCTGACCAGCCGAATGCGGGTCGGATCCGTGCGACAAAGCATGTCGCCAACGACGTCAGGAGATTGTTACCGAAGTTGTCTCGACGACTGTTGGACGTCACTCCGATGATGGTGAAACGCACCGCGACCATGACCACAGCCACCAACCAGATGCCCACAAGTACCAAAATCGAACCGACGTCGATCGAACGGAACGACCCGGAGACGGCGCGGAAACCCATGAGAACGACCAGTGCGATCCACATGACCGCCGGCACGATCGAAAGCGTGCGGAGATCTGAGGGTTCGATGTCGGGAAGACGGCTTCCAAGGTCGTCGATCGGCACAACCGGTTGGTCCCAGAAGATTCCCGGCGCATCGCTGGGCCTCTCCCTCAGAAAGCTCTCGAAGCGTGGTGAGCGGTACAGGATGATCCGGTCGTCGACCAGGCCGACGATGGCACCGGCGAGCGCCAGCACGCCAAACCCGCCGGCCACCCAGAGCGCCGTCTGAAATCGGTCGTTCACCAATATCGAGCACGTGGGTTGAGCAACAAGAGCCGGAACATCGGGCGTGTAATCGGCGTCACCGGGAAGCGGGAGTGCCGTATCAAGACGCCCTGCCACCACGAACATCCCCGGGCTCCCACAATTCTGCACTCCGGGGTTCTCCACCGGGTCGGCCAACAGCCAAATGGCTATTGAGAGCGGAATGAGCGACACCGCGAGGAGGATTCGGGCAACAAGCCAGACACGACCGGATTTCAAGCGTTCCATACCTACCAGACAGGGCCCTCTGTGGCGGCGATCCCTGTCTTTGGTCCACTCTTGATGGTTCCACGGGCAAGACCCACCAATTCATCGAGCGCCTTGTGCATCCCCTCGGTTATCAGGTGCGTATCGGGAGTAGCTTCCCGGCAGCCGAGCACACCCACGTAGAGCGTCGAGCAATAGCTCCAGACGGTGACGTTCAGCCCGATCCCCTCAAGAATCGGGCCAACCGAATAGATCTCCTTGAGTTCCGTACCGGCGATATAGAGCGGTTCGCGCGGACCTGGAACATTGGACACGACCACGTTCATGGGTGGTCGGTGACGATTGGCCAGTCGACGCCCCGAGTATTGACGCATGATCCAGGAATACGGGCTCGGTGGCGTGTACTGAACCCAGTCGCCGAGGGTGTCGGCACCGAGCAGTCGTTGGAGTTCCTTGGCCTCGACGGTGACGTCGTGAATGATCCGCAAACGCACCAGAGGGTCTTCCTCGTCGGTTGCGAGCGTCGTGAACATGTTGGACACGCGGTTTCCCGCCAGGCGCGGGATCGCATCTGTGTCGGCGGATACGGGCACGCCGGCAACCAGCGACCAGTCCGGGAGTTCGCCGCGATCCGCAAGATATGAACGAAGCGCGCCACTGACGAGAGCCAGCACGACATCGTTGACGGTGACCCCGAACTCGTTCTTGACCTCGCGTACATCACTGAACGGAATCGACGTCGTCGCGAACGAACGGTGAGGCGTGAGCGCTGCGTTAAAGGACGTCTGAGGCGTGTGGACCAATGGAAGTGGTGAGCGCTGAGTAGACCGGAACCGGTGGAGCAACAGGTTCCAGACCCGCCGGAGAGTCCGAATCAACAGTCGCGGCAGATCCAGGAACTGACGGACGTGATCACCCATGGCGTCATAGAGCAATTGAGTATTGGACGGGACCGACTCGGGTCGCCAACGTGGGTCAACCGGATCATCGATGTCGTCCGGCGAAGTCGACAAAGCATTCGCCAGCAGGGCAGACGCAGCAACGCCATCTGCCACCGCATGGTGGACCTTGATCAGCACGGCAGTCGAACCATCTTCGAGGCCCTCGAAAATATGCAGCCGCCACAGCGGTCGGCTCCTGTCGAGCGAAAGACCCGCTATGTCAGCAACAGCATCGTCGAGTTGACGTCGCGTGCCCGGCGACGGCAGCACGACACGACGCACGTGGTAGTCGATGTCGAAATGTGGATCCTCGATCCAGACGGGATGATGGAAATGAAGAGGCACCTCCATCATCCGCCTGCGGAACGGGGGCAGCAGGCTGAGACGTCTCCCGATCGTCTCACGCATCTCCTCGAACGTCGGCTGGTAACCCTCCGGCTTCTCGAAGACAGCCATCTTGAGTGTGTGCATGTGAAGCGAAGGGGTTTCCATGTACAGGAAACCCGCATCCAGACCCGTGAGTCGCTTCATGACATCATCAGTCCCCCGTGGATGCCATCACGTGATGGCCGATCCCCCACCGACCGGGTTGCGTGAAGACAGTGCTGACGAAACACAATCGGAACCCGAATCGTATCCGGGTAGCCGACGTCAGGGCTTGTCGGTGGAAACCACCCACATGGCAAAGAACTGCGATCCTCCACCGTAGGCATGGCCCACAGCCAATCGAGCGTCATCGACCTGATGTTCACCGGCCTGACCGCGCACCTGCAATGCGGCCTCGGCAAAACGGATCATTCCGGATGCTCCGATGGGGTTCGACGAGAGCACACCGCCGGAGCAGTTGATCGGAAGGTCTCCGTCCATCTGGGTGACACCCTCTTCCACCAACTTCCATCCGTCGCCGGGCTCGCAGAATCCCAGGTTCTCCAGCCACATCGGCTCGAACCACGAGAACGGCACGTACATCTCGACCACATCGACCTGTTCGCGTGGATTGGTGATACCGGCCTGTGCGTAGACGTCCGCCGCGCACTCACGTCCGCCGATCGGGTTCACCTGGTCCCGGCCGGCGAACATTGTCGGCTCGCTACGGAACGCCGTACCCAGAACCCATGCGGGCGTACGACCAGCGGCAGCCGCTGCGTCGCCACCCGCTTCATTGGTGAGCACCATCGCGCATGCACCGTCGGACGACGGGCAGGTCTCCGAATAGCGGATCGGATCCCACAGCATGATCGAGTCCCGCACCGACTCCATTGTTATGTCGTGCTCATGGAGATGCGCGTAAGGGTTCTTCAGGGCATTCAGGCGGTCCTTGAGAGCCACCAGCATCCCGATGTGATCCGGGGCTCCGGAATGGTTTATGTACGCCCGGATATGGGGTGCAAAGTAACCACCGGCACCGGCGTGCATCGGTGGCTGGAACGGAATCGGGAGCGAAAGTGTCCACATCGCCTCGCTCTCCGACTGCTTCTCGAAGGCAACCGTGAGCACACGCTCGTGGGTTCCCGACGAGACCAACTCGCTCGCCACAATCGCAGTGGAACCACCCACTGAACCGGCCGTGTGGACCCTGAACATCGGCTTGCCCACGGCACCGAGTGCATCAGCCAGATAGAGCTCTGGCATCATCACGCCCTCAAAAAAGTCGGGGGCCTTGCCGATGACGACGGCATCGATATCTGCCCATGTCATCTGTGCGTCGGTGAGAGCCCGTTGTGCAGCCTCACGCACCAGGCCAGCAATGGACACATCACCACGAACCGCTTCGTACTTGGTCTGACCGACCCCTACGACGGCAACGCGTTCGTCACCCATCACTCACCCTCCAGGACACAGACGAGGTTCTGTTGCAGACACGGGCCCGAGGTGGCATGAGCGACCGCATAGTCACCGTCCCCCTTGGAAATTCGCGAGGCGGCCTCACCCAGACGGATCAGGCCCGAAGCCATCACGACATGGGCGCCCAATGCACCACCCGACGGGTTCACATCCACATCAGCACCCAGACCGAGGGCCTCAGCAAGGATCAGTTCCTGGTGGCTGAAAGGCGCGTAGAGCTCAGCGATGTCCACCCTCGAAGAGTCCAGACCCGCCTTGGCGGCGGCCTGCTCGGTGGAGATGGACCGGGTCAGGTCGCGCACCCCGAGAGCATGTGGTTCGATACGGTGGTCGATGCCGCGAATCCATGCTGGCCGGTCACACAGTTCACGGGCCTTGTCGCCCGCGGCCAACACGATTGCGGCGACACCATCGCTGATGGGCGGGCAGTCGTGTCGCCTGAGCGGTGCCACGAAATACTCCTCACCCAACAATGTAGGGGGATCCGTCTCGGCCGCCAGTTGGGCGTACGGGTTGGCAAGTGAGTTGTTGCGACTCCGCGCAACCACCTGCGCCATGTCGGCTTCGGTAAATTTCCCGGCGTCGATACCCATCCTGGCCTGCAACGCGGAAAGTCCCACCGGGTCAGCCCAGAGCGGCCCCGTGTAGTACGGATCCAACTGCCGGGTCATCACCCGCCGGATGTCGCCGGGTGAGGACTTCCCGTACGAGTAGATGACCGCAACATCCGCATGGCCACGCTGCATCTTCACCCATGCCTCATGCAGCGCCCATGCGCCGTCCATATCCACATGCGACTCGGAGATCGGCGGCCACGGACCGTAGGCGTCGAGCGTGATCACGAAAGAGAACGCCACGCCTGCCAGGTAGTCGGAACTTCCCGAGCATACGAAGTCGACATCGGCACGGGTGACCCCAGCGCCGTTCATTGCCTCCTTGAGCACCGGCATGAGCATCTCGACTTCATTGAAGTTCTCCTGGCGACGCAAATGCTTGCTCTGTGCGAAGGAGACGATTGCCACATCACGCATTGCTCATCCCCCTCACACGTTGTCCTTGTAGGTTTCGTAATCCGCATCCGGCTCGCCATTCGGCCGGAAGTATCTGATGCTCTCGAGCGTCGGGCCGATCTCATCGTCGGGAACCCAGACAGCCTCAACACGCATACCCATATGGACCTCGTCAGCGGGCACTTCCTGTATGAGGTGCATGATCGGAATATCCGAGCCATCGAGCAGGATCAATGCACCCACGTACGGGAGTTCCATCACCTGTCCGTAGAACTGGACATTGACCACGGCGAAGGTGGTGACTGTGCCCACGTGGGGAAGTTCGACCTCGTCCTCGGTGGGTACACCATCGGTCGGGCACGAACCACGTGGCGGTACGTAGACCTTCTGGCAGACCGGGCACCGTTGACCCAGCAGCTTCTTCTTCGCCACACCATTCAGGAATCGTGAAGTGGCATGACCCGCCGTGTACTGGTAGTCGAGACGTGCAGGGGTGAGGATCTTGGTGACCTGTTCAACCCCCTGCAGCTTCGGAGGCAGGACCAACTCAGCCATCAGGCAACCTCCTCGGGGACGAAGCACTCAACATCGTGTATGTGTCCGACACGCTCTTCACGCCAACGCGCGGTGACACGCATCCCGGTCACCATCTTGTCCATCGACGCCACGTCAACGGCATGGAGCATGGTCGTGTCAGCACCGTCGAGTCGTATCAGTGCCCATGCGAATGGGCGATCGAACGGCTGGCCATCGAGCGGGTCGGACACCCACGCCCAAGTCACGACCTCGCCTGAAGAACCGACCTCCACGATCTCGGTCAACTCCTCAGACGTGTAAGGGTCGTACTCGAACGGAGGGACGATGACCTTGCCGTCGCTGCCCTTTATTCCCACGAAGAACCCTTCGCGCAGTGCCGTGAAGAAGGCACCGATAACCGGTCCGGTGGAACGGCTGAAGGGGTATTCGACAACACTCGGTGCGATCAAAACCTCGGATTCGGCCATGACTGATCAGAACTCGATAACCGAGCGGATGACCTCACCACGCTTCATCTGTTGAATTGCCTCGTTCACGCCTTCGAGCTTGATGTGCTGGGTGATCATGCCCTCGAGGTCGAGACGCCCCGCCTTCCACAGACGCAGGAAGCGGTTGAACTCGGTGCGGACGTCCGATGACCCGTAGTAGCTGCCCTGGATCTTCTTCTCCTCGAAGAAGATCTCGAACATGTTGAACTCGACCTTCGCCTCGGAGTTGCCCGCACCCACGATGATCACGCTGCCACCACGACGCACTGCGTTGTAGGTCTGGCGCACGACAGCGGGGACACCGATTGCCTCGAAGCCGTAGTCGAAGCCGTTGGCCTCACCGGTCAGCTCAGCCTTGAGTGCATCGACCTGGTCAGGCGTACAGGTGTGGGTGGCACCGAGCTTCTTGACCGTGTCGAACTTGTCCTCATTCAGGTCGACACCGACAATGACGGCGGCACCGGCGATCCGGCAACCCTGGATGACCGCTGCACCGATACCACCGCAGCCGAAGACGATCGCCGTCGATCCCGGGCGCACGCGAGCGGTGTTGATCGCGGCGCCAACTCCGGTTGTAATGCCGCAGCCAATGAGCGAGGCAACGTCCCAGGGAACGTCGTCGTCAATCTTGATTGCGGCTTCCTGGGAAACGACCATCTCCTCGACAAAGGTGCCGGTTCCCGCAAAGCCGTCGAGGTTGGTCTCACCCCGGACGTAGCGGGGCACAGCGGCCATGGTGAACTGGATCATCACGCACAGGTGCGGCTGTCCGAGCTGCACACAGGTGTAACACTTCCCGCACGGCGGGGACCACGTAACCACGACGTGATCGCCAACGGCAACCTGGGTGACCGCTTCACCGACCTCGGTGACGATGCCGGCACCCTCGTGACCGGGTACGAACGGAGCAGGCTGGGGCATATCGCCGTGAATGCCGTGGAGGTCGGTGTGACAGACCCCAGCGGCCTTGATCTGGATGCGTACATCGGTCGGGCCTAGATCGATCGGCCGAACGTCGTCGACGATCTCGAGCGTCTCGTTCCCAGTTTCGGTACAGACGGCTGCGCGCATTGATTCCCCCTGATTGGTCCTACTCGTCCCTTTTGTCAATTGTCCGAGCCCAACCAGCGGTTGCGCCCCGACCCCGGCGGACCTTAGTACCACCGTGCGCATCTGCCGAAGCCGACCTTGGCGAGCGGTCCTACCGACACCTAACCTGACCCTGTCTAGACCACCGATGCAGGGGGAGATCACACAATGGCCGAACTCGGCTTCTGGAAGCTCGCACAAGCTGACCCGGAACGCATAGCAATCGTCGCACCCGACGGCACCGAGGTCCGGGCGGGCGAAATGCTCGCCACGGTCAACCAGGTCAGCCACGGCCTGAGGGCACAGGGCCTCTCACGTGGCGACACCGTGGCCACCGTCATGCCCAACGGTCTCGAGTTCATGCAGCTTTATCTGGGCGCCATGCAGATCGGCCTGTACCTGACCCCGATCAACCATCACCTGGTGGGTCCGGAAATCGCATACATAGTCAATGACAGCGACGCCAAGCTGTTCGTCGGACACGAGGCATTCGCGGACGAAATCACCAAGGCAGCGACCGAGTTCACACTCGCGCCGGAAAAGCGCTTTGCTGCAGGTGACATCGACGGGTTCCGACCGCTGTCGGAACTGACCGATGGACAGCCCACGACAAACCCCGACGACCGTGTAGCCGGCCTACCCATGCATTACACCTCCGGCACGACAGGTCGCCCGAAGGGAGTGAAGCGTGCGCTCATAGATATCGATCCCGACATCCTGGGCGAGTTGTACTCCGGCCTGCAGCAGATGTTCGGTGTCAACCCATTCGACAACCACGTACACATCACGGGATCACCGCTGTACCACACGGCCGTTCTGCTCTGGACCCTCAACTCTCTGCATATGGGCCACAAGGTCGTACTCATGGACCGATGGACTCCGGAAGGCATGCTCGAGCTGATCGATCGACACAAGGTCACCACGACCCACATGGTCCCCACCCAGTTCCACCGCCTTCTCGAACTCCCCGAAGAAGTCCGAAACAAGTACGACGTATCCTCGACGCGCTGCATGGTCCACGCGGCAGCACCCTGCCCTCCGGACATAAAGCGCAAGATGATCGAGTGGTGGGGTAACTCGATCACCGAGTACTACGCGGCAACCGAGGGTGGCGGCACAATCATCACCGCCGAGGAATGGATGCGTAAGCCAGGAAGTGTCGGAAAGGCATGGACCGGCTCTGAGGTCCGCATCCTCGATGAAGACGGAAATCAACTCCCCGCCAACACCGAAGGCACCGTCTACATGAGCCTCGCCCAGGCAAACTTCGAGTACAAGGGTGACGAGGCCAAAACGAACGAGAACCGTCGTGAAGGCTTCTTCACCGTCGGAGACTGGGGTCTGCTCGACGAGGACGGCTACCTGTTCCTGAAGGACCGCAAGAGCGACATGATCATCTCCGGCGGCGTCAACATCTACCCAGCCGAGATCGAGTCGGAACTGATGGGCTTCGACAAGATCTTCGACGTCGCCGTTTTCGGCATTCCGCACGAGGATTGGGGCGAAGAGATCAAGGCGGTCGTGCAGCCAGCACCCGGCGTGACGCCCGATGACACGCTGCGCGAAGAGATCATGACCTACGCCGAGAGTCGCCTGGCAAAGTTCAAGCGCCCCAAGACCATCGACTTCATCGAAGAGATGCCGCGCGATCCGAACGGCAAGCTCTACAAGCGCAAATTGCGTGACCCCTACTGGGAGGCCAAGGGCCGCCAGATCTGATCTGTCCGCTTATCGCCGCCTAGTGCCGTAGTTCTCGA
>CAYQFM010000006.1:13207-25361 GCA_964416735.1 uncultured Iamiaceae bacterium
CGCCTGGCGACAACGCTCCATGTCCTCATAGAGCGCGTCCAGGTGCTCGACGCACGGCAACGCCAGCCGCTCACCGGAATTCATTTCGACCTCGAGATTCCAGAATCCCGGCACCACGTCGACCGCCAGAATCCGGTGCCATGCGACAGTGCGCTTGAGCGGCCAGTTCTTCTGAATCGTCAAGTCCGTTTGCGCAACAACCACTATCGGCCCAAGCAGGGTTCTGATCCCGAGCAGCGACGTGACGAGCCCCACAAGTGCGACCATGCGCCAAGGCACCGTCACCTGCCCGGAGAACACCCCGGGAACCATGAAAACGGCAATCAACGCGAGCAGTGTCACGGTCGACCACCGTCTGATTCGGGACATGCGTAACCTGTAACCGCGTGACGCCATCGTTGGACATTCTCGCACGACTCGAGTCGTTTGCCACCGCCAGATCATCCCCACGCTCGTTGTCGGGGATTCTTGTCGCATCGATTGTGGGTGGGTCACTTCTGGGTGGACCGCTGCTGGGTGGCTGCACCGGAACCGATCCGCAGAGCACATCGATACCCACGATTGATGCCGGCGCCGCAATAACGGTCCTGCCCGACGATTCGAGGACAACCGATGACACGACCGACCCCCTCGCCTTTCCGGCGTATGGGGATCCGGATGCACCGATCTTCGTTGCCGTCGGGCACCATTTCGCCCTCATGTTGGAAGCGGATCCGACATCGGGCTTCCACTGGACAACAGTTCGCCCCTTCGACAAAGCAATCGTCGCCCCTCTGGGGACGCAGTTCATGACGTCCGATACGGCAGTCAACGGAACATCCGACAGCGAGATCCTCAGTTTTGTGGCAACCGGTGAGGGCACCTCGGAAATCGTTCTCCGATACTCGTCAAACGGCAACCGATCAGACGGCGGGCAATCAGACGATGACGTCCGAGAGGTGACCTTCACCGTCACGGTCACTTCCGATGGCAAACCCCCGCCGGATGTGGACGACACAATCCCATCTCAATCGAACTGATCAAGCATCAGGCGCGCGGCAGATTCGAGTTCGTCAGCGGCAACGGCGAGGCTGAACCAACCGTTGACCCACCCGATCAGCGACGACAGGTAGACATGGCCGAGCACACGGGTGATCCGCGCTCTCAGTTTGGGATCAAAATCAGGTGGAAAGACTCGGGCATTGATCCGCCCCATGGTCTTGTCCAGTTCGTACTGGCACTCGACCACGTGTGGATCACTCGTAGAAAGCGCCGTAACCACCGCGGAGCTCAACAGCGGGGTCTCGTCCATCAACAGAGTTGCTGTTCGCAGAATCTGGGCAACACGCAACGCGGTTGTCTCACCATCAGGCGGCGAGTCGATCAGCATCACTTCCAGGTCGTGAGCCCACTCGACCAACGCCGCCGCCAGCAGGTGGTCCTTCGAGGAGAAGTAGCGGTAAATCGTTCCGAGGGCAACGCTCGCCTTGGCTGCGACGTCGCGCATCTGCACGGCCTCGTATCCACCACCGGATGCCAATTCCAGGGCGGCGGTGATAACCCGTTCCCTTCGCTCAAGCTGGCTGGCCGTCAGTCCATCGGTGGTGGCTACAGTCGTCACTTCTCCCCCGGTGGGCGCAATCACCTGATCCGGAACCTGGAACAGACCCGACGGACGTCAACTGTAACGCGTTTCAGTTATTGGAATCCTCCTCAGCCCGTGAACGGGCCCGCCCTGGACGCCATAGTGTTCACGGAAGGTGATCCGACGATGAATCCACAACTTTGCGTCAACCAACGCTCAAGCCAAAGTTGGTCGCTGGACGAAGACCTCGATTTCTTCAAGAGGGTCGGCATCGAGGCGATCGCTCTCGACCTCGACAAGCTCACCACTGCCGACGCCGCAGATACCGACGCTGTCGTCAAACGGCTGAAGGCCGCCGATATCCGAATCACGGATCTCAGGATCTCTTGCCCCTTCGACCTTGCCCACCCCGAAATGTGGCCGGATCAAAGAGAGCAAGCCTCGATGATCATGGACTTGGCGTTGGAACTCAGGCCAGATGTGATGACATTCACTACCGGCTCTCCCGGCACAGTGCCGTGGGAACGAATTGCCGATTCCTTCGCGGAGGCCATGCACCAGATCCTCATGGAGGCCGACCGCGAGGATCTCCGAGTATCGATCGAACACAACGATCCGATGCTTGTGGACACAGGTTTCATCCACACGTTGCGCGACGCAATCGACATGAGTTGGCGAATCGACTCGGGCGTAACCATGGTGATTGATTCATGCTGGAGTGAACGAAATCTGGCTGGCACCATTGCAGCCGGAGTCGAGCAGATCAGCCTCGTACGCGTCGGTGACCGCTCCATCGGAGGTCGTCTTGCCGGCACCAGTCTCGTTCCGGGTGACGGGGATATTCCGCTTGCACGAATCATCGGTCAACTACTCGACGCCGGATACGCCGGATATTTCGACATCATGATCGGCGGTCCCGAAATTGAGCAGGAGGGCTACGAAAGCGCCATCCGACGCTCACTGAGGTACCTCGAAGAGGTCTTGGAGGATTCGGATGAAACTGATTTCGACGAAAGCTGACGCTGTCAGGTGCCGAAGAAAAAACCGGCGGTGTGCTCTGGAGAATTCAGCCACACTGCCGATAGATGGAAGCCGGGAGCTTCCCCGGGTCCGAGACACGCATACCGCTTCGGGGCGGAGGTAAATCCAAGTGGGCAAGAATCCCAAGGTTCTGATCGCACTCGTAGTGATCATCGTTCTGGCGGTATTGGGCTTTGTAGTGAGCGGCAGCATCATCGTGGGCGCTGGCGCTGCGATCGTGGGAATCCTCGCCATGGTCGTCATACTTCGCCGGTTAGCGGTTGGCTCAGGTGGTTCGGGCACAAAGGACAGAGGCTTCCTCGAATCCGACGAAGAAGAAGATCAGGTTGCCGAACCGCTGGCAACTTGGGAGCTCCCGACCCGTCCGGTGGTCAGGCCTGAGGAGATCGTGTGGGATGACTCGGGCTTTGGTGATACGGGCTTTGGTGATACGGGCTTTGGTGACTCGGGCTTTGGTGACTCGGGCTTTGGTGATACGGGCCTCGCAGAGATCAACCCCCTCGATGAGTTCTCCACTCTCGATGACGTCGACGTCGTGGCTGAGCTCGAACGCCTCGAGAAGTGGGACAGCGGTGACGAATGGGCCGGCGGAACGGATTGGGACCGCTTGGCCGACGACACGTCCGGCGCGTCCATCGATCTCGGCCCGCTCGGAGTATCCGACACGGATACCGACGGGGAAGTCATCGAGGTCAATTTCGACAGCCACGTCGTCAACGAGGACGTCGAGAACAGCGATGACATCATGGCTGCCAGCCAGGCAACGGAACTCGCCGGTGAGCCCGACAACTCAGAGCTGGCACGCCTGTTGGCAAAGGTCCAAGCAAGACTCGCCGCGTACGAATAGGCGCTTGGGTCCTCCGGCAAAACCATGGCTGAACCACCACCACCACCACCGCCATCCCCCGGACCGCCGCTTGTTCCGTCCCCGGGCGACAAGAACACCGGGCCGACGCCTCCCGAGCATGCCGGGGGTGTCTTGGGCCGTCTCAGGCGTCAGCAACCACCTGCCGCGGAACAACTGGCACAGACGACCCACCAGATAGACCCTGTGACCGGCGCACTCACCCGTGAAGAGTTGAGCGCGGCCGTCACCACAGCAGTTCGTCGCAGCAAAGGAGAGAGTTCCTTCGCATTGGTCGCCTTCGTCGGAATCGGCCTGCTGCGCGACATCAACGACAGCTTCGGCCACGACGCCGGCGACACGGTCCTGAGGCAGGTCACACAGAGGCTCACGACCATCGACGTGCCCGGCACCAAGGTCCTCCGGTACGGAGGTGCTGAGTTTGTTGTGGTATTCGAACAGATTCCCAACCCCGCAGCGGGCGATGAGATCGGGCGCTTTCTCATCGAGTTCCTGTCGGCACCTTTCATGCTCGGCACCGACCACGTAACCATCGATCCCTGCGTGGGTGCAGCCCTGAGCGCCGACAACTACGACTCCCTCGACGACATGATCCGTGATGCCCATCGTTCACTTGTTGAAGCGCGGGAGCAGGGTCGAGGCACCTACGTCGTACACGACGAATCCAAACGTGCCCGTTATTCGACTCGAATCGACGATCAGCGCGTCTATGAAGCTGTCAAACAAAACGAGTTCTCACTCCACTACCAACCGATCATCCGACTCGACACAGGAGACCTCATCGGTGTCGAAGCACTGATCAGGTGGTCAATGCCCGGGGCAACGAATACCGGCATGCTCCAGCCCCACGATTTCCTACCCTTGCTCGAAAAGACAGGACTGATCGTGAAGGTTGGAGGATGGGTGCTCGATGAGGCATGCCGTCAGGCCGCTGTTTGGAATGACAACCATCCGGGCAAGAAGCGTCTTTTCATCACCTGCAACCTGGGTGCCCGCCAACTTGCATCGACCGAATTCCACGCAAGCGTCGTTTCGGCCCTGAACACCCACGGAATTGCTCCGTGGCAACTGTGCCTCGACATCACCGAACCGGCTCTTCGCTACAACCGGGACGCTAGTTGGTCGGTGCTGCGAGACCTCAAGGACATGGGTGTGAAGCTCAGCCTTGACGACTTCGGAACCGGCGTTTCGAGCCTCACCTATCTGCGGGAGTTCAAACTGGACCTGCTCCGCATCGATCGCAGTTTCGTGGCTGGTCTGGAGATGAGCCGCGAGAACTCCATCATCATCGGCCACATCGCGTCACTTGCCCACGACCTCAACTGCCACGCACTTGCCGAGGGAGTGGAAACTGAGGAGCAAGCCAACGAACTCCGTGACCTCGGTGTGGATCTCGCACAGGGATACCACTTTGGACGAGCACTGCCACCCGATGAGATCAACGACATGATCGAACCCCGATCAGGCACCCAGGACGACAATCCTTGGGACAGTGCCAACGTGTTCAGCAACGACAAACCGTGATCGAATTCATAGTCCTCGGCGCCTTGGCAGTTTTCGGCGTCGCAACTTATCTGGCTCAGCGCGCATGGCGTCGCAGAGAGCGCCAGTTGCCCGTCGCTGCACGTCGAGCCGGAATGTCGTTCAGTCCGACCGATCCGTTCAACTCGATCGCTGTCGCCTTTCCACTCTTCCGTGAAGGAGACGGCCGCTCAGTCAGCAACGTCATGTGGAAGGACGGGCCCAACGGCAACCCGCTACGCGTCTTCGATTACGGGTACTACGTCGAACGCCACGACGACTCCGGATCGGTGAGGAGGTCCTGGCACTACTACTCATGCGCAACGATCGAGCACGGGGGCAACTGGCCAAAGGTTCAGATCGTTCGCCGGTCATTCGTGGACCGGGTTGCCAAGGTCCTTGGCATGCACCAGATCAGCCTTGAGTCCGAGGAGTTCAACCGGGTATTCACCGTCGAGTGTGAAGATCCCAAATTTGCCACTGACCTCATCGATGCCCGGATGATGGAATACCTGCTCGGTACCGAGGGGCGGGTTGACTTCGTCACACGCGGACGTTTCCTACTCGTCAGTTGCGGCATTCTCGAGAACGCCATCGAAGTACCGATTCTGGCTGAAATAGCGTCACGCTTCATCTCCAACGTGCCCTCTGTAGTGCAGGAGTTGTATCCCAACTTCCCCACGGGTGGAGGCGACACTTCCGACATGCCCTACATACCCACTACACCCGAAGAGGGGCCGTTCGTCGGTGGCTGGACGGGAACCGGAATGGTCGGCATCGGGCCGAACATGCCCAAACCGATCTTCGAGTTTGCCCCGCCGCCGGATTTCCACGCACCCGACACGTGGGATCCAACGCCCGGAGTAGATCACGACCTCGATGGGAATCCTGTCGAAGCCACTCAAGAAGACCCATGGGGCGAGGGCCGGGATCTGGCCGGACCCTGAGCAGCGCCTTTAGCCTCACTACGTGCCCTCGGAACCATCAGCGAACATCTCCACCGACGTGGCGGTCGTGGGGGCCGGTCCTGCCGGGACGGCAGCGGCGATCACCCTCGCAAGAGCGGGTTTGACAGTCGCCGTGGTGGACAAGGCTTCTTTCCCACGCGACAAGTGCTGCGGGGACGGACTGACAACGGCGTCGCTCCGACTTCTCGAGGGCCTAGGGCTCAATCCAAATGCGGTGGATTCATGGCTCGAGGTCAACGGTGCATGGGTCTTCGGCCCGGACAATAAAGGCGTCCATTTCCCTCTGCCGGTCAAACAAGGGGTCTACGCGGCGGCCGCTCGGCGCATCGATCTCGACGCGGAATTGGTGAACCTCGCCCGCCATGCCGGCGCAACCGTTCTAGAAGGACACGCCTGTGTGGGAATCGAGCAGGATGCGGGCCGGGGATCGCTCCACATCGACGGCTTCGGATCGATCGAGGCCCGATTTGTGATTGCGGCTGACGGAATGTGGTCACCGCTGCGTCGCCATCTTGGCTTGGAGGCGGCGGCCTACCGGGGAGAATGGCACGCCTTCCGTCAGTACTTCACCGACGTGGGCCCACAAGCGGCAAGCCAGTTGTTCGCATGGTTCGAGCCGGATTTCCTTCCCGGCTATGCCTGGTCGTTCCCAGTAGCCGGAAACGTCGCAAACGTTGGCTTCGGAATCCGTCGCGGCGGCAGCTACGACGTGGGCGACATGGCCCACCTGTGGACCGACATCTTGGCGCGGCCCCATATCCGCAACATTCTTGGACACCATGCAAAGCCCGAGAGTCCACATCGTGCCTGGCCGATCCCAGCCCGTGTTGACCGTCTCCCATTGACATCCGGCCGGGTGTTGTTTGTCGGTGATGCTGCAGCGGCAACAGATCCGCTGACCGGCGAGGGCATCGGTCAGGCGCTTGCGACAGGAATATGGGCGGCCGATGCGATAATCCACGCAGGTGCGGCATCACCCGAGGTCGCGACAAACCGATACGAGCAGATGGTCCGGAGCACATTGGTGGCAGATCACGCCATGAGCAACATGCTCGCATTGGTTCTCGGCAACCGAACCGGTGCACGGATGGCAATCCGAACCGCAGGTCTCACGGCCTGGACCCGACAGAACTTCGCCCGCTGGTTGTTCGAGGACTACCCACGAGCGGTTGTTGTCACTCCCAAGCGCTGGAAGAGTGGCATGTTCACCGGACCCGGAGCCTACGGGTCACGGTAGCCACCCCTTGACCCGCTCGATCAAAGCCATCGGATCTTCTGCGATCGGGATGACGTTCAGGCATGTCACTCCGACATCCGCCATTGCAGCTATCCGATCGCGGATCCAGCCTTCGGGTCCCACCAAGTTGGTCAACTCGAGGAACTCCGCCGGAACAGCCGCTGCCGCTTCAGAGCGCTTCCCTGCGAGGTACAGGTCCTGAATGGCCTCAGCTTCTTGTTCGTAGCCGAAGCGCCGCATGAGCTGGTTGTAGAAGTTCCTGTCCCGAGCCCCCATGCCGCCGATGTAGAGGGCGGCCATAGACCGCGCCATGTCGAGCACCGGTTCCGGATCATTCGTGATCGACACGAGGCCACCCGCCGCAATCTGCAGTGGAACGAGGTCAACCGAACGCTTTTGGCGGCCCTCGCTCAAATCCGCTCCCCACACGTCTTCCACCTTCTCGGGAATGAAGAAGATCGGCAACCAGCCGTCGGCGAGTTCCGCCGTCATCGCCACATTGCGTGACCCGAGAGCGGCAACATGAATCGGGATCTGATCGCGCACCGGTCGGGTGATGATCTTCAGAGGTTTGGCCAGACCGGTCCCCTCGTCGGACGGAAGAGGTAACCGATAGCGCCCGCCTTCATACCGGAGACGCCCCTCCCGCTTCCAGACCCGGCGGCATATGTCGATGATCTCCCTAGTGCGTTCAACCGGGGCGTCGTACGGAACTCCGTGCCAGCCCTCGATCACCTGTGGACCAGAAGCGCCGAGCCCGAGAATGCATCGTCCTCCACTGAGCGCGTCCACTCCCGCTGCGGTCATCGCCAACAGCGTCGGGGTCCGGCTGTAGATGGGAAGAATGCCCGAGGCGATCTCAACGGTTTCGGTGGCGTGTGCCAGATAACCCATGAAACTCGGAGCATCGAAGCCATACGCCTCTGCGACCCACACGACATCGAGTCCGACCTTCTCGTATCGGGCCACCAACTCAGCAGTGGAATCAAAACCACCCGTGTAATCGAGTTGCATGCCGATCTTCATTACGGAACCCCCGCACCGCCGAGCCGACCAACCTCGCTACCAGCACACCGATACGGCCACATCGGACATCGGATTTGCAGACATCCGACCCGCGTCACGAATACCTGTGAGGAAACTTGTCCGGCTCGGTTTGGCCGGCCTTCCAATCTTTGGCTGAGATCAGTTCCTGACCGTCCACGGAACTACGCAGCACGCCATTCGCGAACTGGACGTGATACCGGAACCAGTCCACCCCCGCCACGTAGAAGATCTTGCCGGGAGTCCCCTTGGGTACATACGGCATGTCCACCGCGGCGACAACCTTCTGGTGCCGTTTGAAGATCTGCTTGTGAGTTGTGGGCATCCGCATCAAAACCACCTCCGGAACAACTTCCCGGTGACTTCACACGGGACCATGGACTGCGGGATCAGTTACCGAGGCTAGTGGCGCAGCCGACGCCGACCCGAACCGGGTCAACCACCCCTGCCCTTTGGTCGTATCCTTTGCAGCGACATGACACGATCATGAGGAAAGGACAGACCCGATATGGCAGAGATCGGCTACGACGGCAAGGTTGCAATCATCACCGGAGCCGGAGGTGGACTCGGACGACAGCACGCACTGGAGTTTGCCAAGCGCGGAGCACGCCTGGTCGTAAACGATCTGGGCGGATCGGTGACAGGCGAAGGCGGGGATGCCGGACCAGCTCAGAAAGTGGCCGACGAGATCAACTCTCTCGGCGGCGAAGCGGTTGCAGATACGTCGAGCGTCAGCACTCCCGAAGGTGGACAGAAGATCGTCGACACCGCCGTGGAGGCCTTCGGAACCGTCGACATCGTGGTCAACAACGCTGGGATCCTGCGTGATAAGACATTCCACAACCTCACCCCCGAACTCCTGGAGCCGGTCATCGCGGTCCACTTGTACGGAGCGTTCTACGTAACGCTTCCGGCGTGGAAGATCATGCGAGACAAGGGATACGGGCGCGTGGTGAACACCTCGTCGAACTCGGGCATCCTCGGCAACTTCGGGCAGTCCAACTACGGCGCGGCCAAGATGGGTCTTGTCGGCTTCACACGGGTCCTCGCGGCGGAGGGTCGCAAGTACAACATCGGAGTCAACGCAATTGCACCCGTCGCTCAGACTCGAATGACCGAGGAGTTGCTGGGAGAGGCCGGAAACCAACTGGAACCGGAGTTGGTCACCCCCGTTGTGTGCTGGCTGGCCTCTGAAGATTGCGACACGAGCGGCGAGATCTACTCGGTTGCGGGCGGTGTCGTTGCCCGCTTCTTCATAGGTCTGACTCCGGGGTACTTCAAAAAGGAACTCAGCGCGGAAGACGTGCGGGATCACTGGTCGGAAATCCGCGACACGGACGGTTACATCATCCCCGATGGCCCCCAAGACGAGTTCAAGAAGTTGTTCGACGTCCTGACCGATGGCACAGAAGGAAAGCTCCACTAACGCCCACCCCTGTACCGGAACACTCCGATTTTGGAAATCGCTGGGTCGTATAGGCCTTTTGGACTAGATTAGGTCTAAAGACCTATACCATCAGCGCCGACAATATTGGTGTGACCATGACCGACATCGTGACAAGCAATCACATTGACGATGTTCTGGGTGCATTACCCGCCTCCACGTTGATCGCCGCGTCCGAGAGCGCTCGCTTGGTGATGGCACGAACCGGGATCTTCGTGATCATGCCAGCCACCATCGACGTCGTAGAGTGCGCAGACCGGGCGCACTGGCTCGCCACGGAAACACGTGACATCCTCGCAACACACCTCTCTTGGATTCCGTTTGTCGATGCCGTTGTGGTCTGCGCTGGCACGCCGGACGCAAATTCGCAAGCTGCAACCGTGGTTCCGCTAGATCTGCTGAGCGACCTCCTCTGCGAGGGTGTGAAAGTCATCGACCCGGCGCTTCTACGCAAGATCCGGGCACTGCTCGACGGCGAAAATCTCACCAGGTGGAGCGTGGAACAACAGCCCGAAGCTGCCACAATCGATCTGTGTACTCCGATGGCGCCGGCAATCGAACTCTGACCAGGCAAGTACATTCGACGTCCGGGGTCAATATTGCACTCCACGACTTGGGCGGAATCGGCGAACCACTCCTGTTCATCCATGCAACAGGGTTTCACGCAATGGTCTGGCAGCCTCTCGCCTCACACCTCAGAGGATTCCATTGCTTGGCCCCCGACATGCGTGGCCACGGTGACTCGACGTCACCCTCCAATGGCGACTTCAACTGGTCGGGCTTCGCCGACGATGTACTGGCGGTGATCGACGAGTTGGGGACGGACACTTTGTCGGCTGTCGGTCACTCGAAGGGTGGTGCCGCCCTTCTGCTCGCAGAACAACGTAGGCCGGGCACGTTCCGTTCCCTGTATCTCTATGAGCCGGTCGTGTTCCCACCGCAAGTTGCCTCGATGGTCTTCGAGTCAGACGGTTCCGGGGACATTCCCATGGCGGCCGCGGCACTGCGCAGGAGAGAAACGTTTCCTTCCCGACAGGCGGCGTTCGACAATTTCGCTGGGAAGCCGCCCCTCAACACACTGGCACCCGAAGTGTTGCGTGCCTACGTCGACCACGGCTTCCGCGATGAACCCGACGGCTCAGTCCGGCTCAAGTGCGCACCGTCAGACGAAGCTGCCGTCTACCGCAATGGATGGACCCACGATGCGTTTGAGCACCTGGGGGACGTGACGTGCCCTGTCTACTTGGCACGGGGCGAACAGGGACCGCCCGGACCGGGTTCGGTTGCAACTCAGATAGTCGACGCTCTCCCCAATGGGCACCTGATCAGCTTCGAGGACCTCGGCCATTTCGGACCGTTGGAGCAGCCGGAACAGGTTGCCTCATCCATCTGCGCGGTGATCGGTCACGTCTGAGATCTGGACAATCGGTCATTGGAACCTCTCGACGGACGCGTTTGTGAAACCGTTGCTCAACACGCACATCCAGCAATTGGTCGACGTCCGATCCCTCCCCGGATCGCGTCGGAGCCCGCAGTTCAACCGCGAACTCATGCAGGAATGGGTACCCGGGGCAGGCATCACATACCTCCACATGGCAGAGCTTGGTGGACGTCGGACGAATCGAGCTGCGAATCCAGAAATCAATGCGGGCTGGAACAATGACAGCTTCCGGCACTACGCCGACTACACCCTCACGGATGCCTACAAGCAAGCCATCGTCGAACTCGAGAACATCGCCAAGGGTCTGCCGACGGTGATCATGTGTGGCGAGCCCGTGCCGTGGCGTTGCCACAGGTCGATCATTGCCGACACATTGGTGAACCGGGGATGGACCGTAACCCATATCCTCCACGGCGCAGCACCCATTAACCACGTGCTCGGGAAGTGGGGTGCACAACCGATCCCGGATGCATTGGGCAACATCATCTATCCGAAGCAAGTTTCATCCCCACAATGAACCCGTAGGCTGGACCGAATGTCATTGGAGCCGCCTAAGTCCCTTTCGCCTTCACGAATAGCGGCCTTCACCGACTGCGCACTTGCATTCCGGTTCTCCTCGATCGACCGATTGCCGGAACCTCCGTCCGTTCCGGCCACCAGGGGAACCCTTGTTCACGGTGCGCTGGAACGCCTCTTCGAACTCTCCCCCACCCAACGAACGCTCGACACCGCGATGCTCGCAGTCGATCAAGCGTTTGAAGCCATGTCGGATCATCCCGACTTCACCGGTCTCGATCTCGACGCCAAGGGCGAGGCCGAGTTCGTTGCGGTGGCAAAACAGCACGTTTCCCACTACTTCGACATGGAAGATCCCACCACGATCAACCCCATCGGCTTGGAACTGAAGCTGGAAACCGAGCTGAAAGGGACGGTCCTCCGCGGGATCATCGACCGCCTCGAGCGTGACGACGATGGTCTCCTTGTCGTCACGGGGGACAAGACCGGGCGGGTGCCGTCGGTCAACCACGA
>CAYQFM010000006.1:25371-26027 GCA_964416735.1 uncultured Iamiaceae bacterium
CAGGGGCGCCTGGAGGGCGTGCACTACTACGCGCTGCTGTGTGAACGCACCCTCGGCGAACGACCAGATCGCATTCAACTTCTCTACCTGGCAGATTCCGTAAGGATCACCGCTGTCCCGACGACGCAGTCGATAAACGGTCACGAACGGAAGGCGAATGCAATCTGGTCAGCGATCGAACTTGCCTGCGAACGCGAGGAGTTCCGGCCGAAACCGTCGAAGCTGTGCGACTGGTGCTCGTTCAAACAATGGTGCCCCGCCTTCGGTGGAGACCCATCACAGGCATCCCGGGACCTCGAAGAAGAGTCCGCTCTAGAATCTGCCGGGTGATAGCCACCTTCGACGAGACCGTCGACCAACTCTTGGACAACATCCGCGGTCACGAACCGTGGGATCGCATCTTCTATGCACTCAGCGAGTTGGGCGATTTTGGTCTCGTCTGGCATCTGGTCGCGTGGAGCCGCGCGCTGGGTCACGACGACGGACTCCGGAGCGCGCTGGAGGTCTCCGGTGTACTTGCCATCGAATCGGTCGTGGTCAACGGTGCCATCAAAGCATTGTTCAAGCGAGAGCGTCCGGTCGTCCAGGAACCACGGCCCCACAAACTGCGTGTTCCGCTGACCACAAGCTTCCCCAGCGGTCACGCAAGTGCCGCA
>CAYQFM010000007.1:0-22482 GCA_964416735.1 uncultured Iamiaceae bacterium
TCGACTGCCTCTCCGCAATCACCTGGGACCGAACCGCCGCCCGCGCCGCCTTCTGTCTCGCAGACCTCCTACCAGGAAGCGACGTCCTCAAGTACGCCGGACGCTACGGCGACGAACTCACCGCACTGCTCTTCAGACGCGGCGACGAATTGGCTCAAGCGAGCAGATTCGACGATCTGGTACCCGCACTATGTCGGGTCAACAGCTTCTCCGGCGATACCCAAGTCCTGATGGCCGACGGGTCCTCCCGTGCAATCTCGAACGTCAAGGTGGGAGACTGGGTTGCAGCAGCCCTACCGGCGGGCGGCTACGAGCCACGACAGGTCACCCGGGTCTGGACTCACGAGGGCCCCGAGGAGATCGTTCGGCTCCAGTCGGCATCCGGCCACGTAGACGCCACCCAAGGTCACATGATCTGGGACTGGGAGTCGCAGGAGTGGCGACCAGCGGGAGATTTCGGGCCAGGGTCAAGCCTTGCCGATGAGCGTGGCCAGCCTGTGCCTCTCGGGTCTGCGGACACCGAATCGCGAGTCAGCAGGGTGTGGAACCTGACAATCGAGGGGAACCACACCTACTTCGTGGGCCTTGGCGCTTCCTGGGTCCGCGTCCACAACTGCGGCTCTGACCCAGCTACCTACTTCAGCTACAAGGAGCTTAGAGCGGAGATCCAAGCGGCGGGCCTAAGCGGGCAAGGTGTTGGCCTAGAGGCGCATCATCTCCTTGAGAAGCGATTCGCAGGACTAGTGGGCGTACCCGAGGATGACATCTTGTCGGTCGCGTTGACGCCAGCCTGGCACAGGAACGTCGGCGGAATGGGAACGAACATCGACAACATGATCACCACTGAGTTGGCGCGGCTCGGCACCTCACCGGGAGCAGCATCCATCGACGACGTGTGGAAGGCCCACAAGAACGTGTACTCCAGTCTCGGGTACTCCGACTGGGCGGACGCGCTCTACGAGGCCTATTTCCGCGGAGCGGGGGTGCCGTACTGATGGTGAGCGACCTCACCGAAGTGCGCGAGAGCCTGATTCGGCGCGGCGTCGACCTCGCGTCGAATCGACCCGCGATGCTCGAAGACTGGTCCTGCGACGAGTCCAGCCCAGCGTGCGAGTATCTCGCGACATGCCTACCAGCGGCGCCACTCACTGCATCTGGTGTTGGAGTCAAGACCCCTGCCCAGGTCGATGAGGAGAACCAGCCCTGGGTGAGCCCCGGAGGCGTCCTCGCCAGGTTCGGATTCGTCGTGATTGCCACTTCGATCGGAGGAAACGCGATCGTGCTCGACCTACATGGATCCGGAATGTACTGGGCCGACAGAAGCCGGTTCGTCGATGCCGAGCGGCTTGAGTACATCGATCCGTCCACTGGGCAGTGGACAAACCCGGTGCCCTACTCGAGAGACGGGGTCCAATCGGCGTTGGACCTGATCGACCCGGACGCAGTCGCCGGCCTCCATCTCCTCTTCGACGACCGACTGACCGAGCAGCTGGAGAGCCGGGACCATGGCTGACGGTCGGCGGTTCGCGTTGGCAACGCTACTGGTAGTGAGCCTGGTGGGGTGCGGATCCGGCGAAGCACCCCGAACCACCGGCCCCGAGCGGCCAGAGGCGTTCTGCGAGCGGCTCGCGGTGGCGGTGACCGACAGGGGGTTTCTTGAGTTGGAGGGGACCGTGCCGGATGAGTTGGCCGAGCCCTATCGCCTGATCCGCGCGCATGTCGTGTCGGGAAGTGGGGAACCTCCGGATGCGGGTACCCAGGCTGCGTACGCGTCGTTGGCGTCGTGGGCGTCTCAGCATTGCGATGTTGATCTCACGAAGCCTGCCAACGGTGTGTTCGTGCCTGTCGGCGGAACGTCGACGACGGTGGTGATCCCTCCGCTCGCTGAGGTGCAGCCGGCTCCGCTGGAGGTGTCCCAGGCTGAGGGGCGTTGGGTCTCGGAGGATGGGTTGGCAGACCTTGACATAGGTCCGGAGGGTGAGCTCGAGCTGACCGTTCGAAGCGCCCGCGAGTTCACGTGTACGGGTCTGGTGGCGCACAGCACGGTTGTGCACCGCTACGAGGCCACCGTTTCCTCCCCGGTTGTGTGCACGCCCGAGAGTCCGGTAGACGCGGTCGGCGCAGTGGAGGGCGTGTTGGAGCTCGTGCTCGACCCCGAGCGCGACATCATGGAGATCATCGAGATCCCGGGCGGTGTGTCCGCCGCCGCAGACGCGGCGCCGGTGACGACCTGTAATGAAGTGTCGGACAACGGGTTGATCCTGGAAGGGACCTTCTCCTCGAAGTCGTGTCTGCTCCAACGCTCCAGCCGTTAGCCGCCCGACGGGCATGGCTTGGCTGAGGCGTCCCGGCCGGTGTCGTAGCCGTGCACGCCAGCACTGCCGATTTCGATCTCGCGTCGAGATCACGATGATCGCGCTGGCCGCCCGAGCCGCTCGCGCAGATCGATCACCTCGCCGTTGCCGGTCGCTGCCCGGGCCTTGTCGCTGATGCGTTGACGGAGTTGTTCGCGGTCTTTGTCGAAGAGGTGCCCGTAGACGCGATCGATCATGCGGGTGTCGGTGTGGCCGAGCACTTCGGCCAGCATCCACGGGTTCGCGCCGGCGGAGATGAACAACGACGCCGCGGTGTGGCGCAGATCGTGCGGGGTGAACGGCTCGAGCCTGGCGGCCTTCACGGCAGGGTTGAAGAACCGGGACCGCCAGTTCGTCGGCCGCAGGATCCCGCCACCGGGCGAGGTGAACAACAGAGCGCGAACGTCGCCGCCTTCGACGTGGGCGCCGAGGTGGGTGTGGAGGTTTTGGAGGGCGAGGTCGGCCATGGGGACGGTGCGGAATGCTCGTTCGGTCTTGGGGTCCTCGAACGCCACTTGGCCGCCGACGTCGGTGAGGCCTTCGTCGACGCGGATGGTGCCGCGGTCCCAGTCGATGTCATCGACGCGTAGGGCGCAGAGCTCGCCGATGCGGAACCCGCCGTAGGCGCCGACGTAGATCATCGCTTCATACCGCCGGTGGATCTTCGCGGCGAGGTCGACGACCTGGTCCTCGTCGAGGAACCGGACCGGCTTGCGCTTCTTGCGCGGGATCGGTGGATACTCCGGGCAGGGGGACCGGGCGATGCGCCCGTCGTCGTAGGCGGCGACGATGATCTTGCGGAACACCTGGTAGATCTTCTCGATCGTCCCCGGCGAGAGCGACCCGCCCTTTGTGCGCACCGACTGGCCTTCCTCGGACAGCTCGGCGATCCAGCGGTCCACGTCCATCCGGGTGATCCGCCCGAGGCGGACCTTGCCCCAGCGGGGGAGCACATGGTTGTCGAGATACGAGCGGTCACGGGCGAAGGAGGTGCGGGCGAGGCGCTTCTCGGCCATGGCCATGTAGTGCTCGGCCCACTCGCCGAAGGTGATCTTGGCCGCCTTGTCATCCACGTAGACGCCGCGGTCGATGTCGGACTGCACGTTACGCAGGAACCGCACGGCGTCGCGTTCGCGGTCGAAGCTCTTCGAGCGCTGTGTGCCGGTCGGGTCGAACCAGCGGGCCCGGAACTTGCCCGTCGATAGCTTCTCGGTGAACCCCATGCCACACTCCTCGCGACCGTTGAGACGGCCGTGATCCTACACACCTGACGATGGAGAATATGGAGTGAGAATGGAGCGAAACCGTTCGTAGCGCTTCCGCCGATGGGTCACCAAGGTCGCTCAACCCCAGAACCGAAAGGCACGGTGACCAGCCAAAACAGTAGCCATTGAGAGCCCACGACGACCCATCCGAGGAAACGCCTCCCAAGGGCGAACCTGTCTTCACACGGCAGAGGTCGTTGGTTCGAGTCCAATATCGCCCACCGAGAAAGACCCCTGCTCAACGGGGATAGACACTCACCTCGGTGGCCTTTACTGACAGCCAGACCCGGTCACCCTGGTGCAGATCCAACTCTGTCATCGAGACCGTCGTGATCTCGGCCACCAGATCGAGTTCTCCGGTCGTGCGCACCCTGACCCGGTCACCCAGTAGATCGAAGCTCTCGATCGTGTTGTGCCATCTGTTCCGAGGAGATCCACCGGGTTCGTCTCGGTGAAGAGCTATCGCTCTGGGATGGATCATTGCAAACACATCGCCGTCAATGGTCTCAACCGTCGCAATGGAGGCGGCCGTTGCCTTCGTGGTCGATGAGTTCCCGATGGCAATTGACCCATTACCGGCTGTTCCGGCAAACAGGTTCAGGCCGACCAACTCCGCTACGAAACCTGATCTCGGTCGCGCTGTGAGATCCGAGATCGACCCTTCCTGAACGGCACGCCCGTCTTCGAGGACGATGATTTTCGATGCCAGGGCAATGGCATCGAGTGGATCGTGGGTGACGATGATGGTCGCGCCTCTGAAATCACTCAGGATCGTGCGTAACTCGCGACGAACTGCAACCCGGGTTCCGGCATCGAGGGCGGCAAGTGGTTCGTCCAGCAGCAGCAGTTCCGGTTCGGCGGCAAGTGCCCGTGCAAGTGCCACACGCTGTGCCTGGCCTCCTGAAAGCTGTCTTGGTCGTTGCTTGGCCAGATCGGAGAGACCAAACCGTTGCAGCCACGTGTCGGCTACGTGCTGTGCCTCCAATCTCTTCACCCCTTTGGCGCGCATTGGAAAAGCGACGTTGCTGCGGGCGTCGAGATGTGGGAACAGGAGGTGGTCCTGAAAGACCAGAGATGCATGACGCTGCTCAGGGGATGTAAAGATGCCATCTCGAGCGTCGTCGATGATCAGTCCGTTCAGCGTGACGTGACCAACGTCGATGGGCAGCAGGCCAGCCAGGACATGCAGGGCAGTCGTCTTTCCGGATCCGTTGGGACCCAGGAGTGCAACGACCTCCCCCTCGTTCACGTCTATGTCCAACGTCAGTTCGAAATTACCCCTTCGAACCTTGAAGTCCGCGTCAAGGATCACGGTTGATCCGCGAGTCGCAGTTGGTCCTCGAGTCACCGTTGGCCCGCGAGTCACAGTTGATCCAGCCAGCGTCCACGCATCGCAATGAGAACGCACATGGACACGGCCAACATCAGCAGAGAAAGAGCGAATGCGGTTTCCGGCTTGCTCTCCAAGAACAGATAAACAGCCAACGGAAGTGTCCTGGTGCGCCCTCCCACATTGCCGGCAAAGGTGATTGTGGCCCCGAACTCACCAAGGGCGCGTGCCCAGGAGAGGATCCCTCCGGCGATGAGTGACGGAAGGACCAGTGGGACGGTGACGCGCCGAAACGCAGTCCACCTCGTGGCCCCCAGACTCAGAGCTACCTGTTCGTATCGCATGTCCATCGAGCGCAATGCAGCCTCGACGGTGATCACGAAGAAGGGGAGCGCCACGAACGTTTCGGCCAAGACCACGCCGGCGGGCGAGAAGGTGAACTGAATTCCGAACCAGTCGTAGAGATGGGAGCCGATCATGCCGCGCTTGGCGAAGGCGCTTAGCAGGGCAATACCTCCGACGACAGGCGGTAGGACCAGGGGTAGAAGAATCAGTGCCCGCACGAGCGCTTTTCCTCGGAACGGAACGCGGGCCAGAACCCATGAGAGCGGAAGCCCGAACACAACCGCTAGGACCGTGGCAGAAACCGAACAGACAATCGATAGGCGCAACGCCCCGAGTGCCTCGGGACTCGTCAAGTCCGTCGCCAGAGTGGACCAGGCAACTCGCCTTGCCATGCCGACAAGTGGAATTGCAAAGAATGCCACGGCGATTGCCGACAGGGTGATGACGACCAATCCGGGTCGTCGATGAGTGTTGCGTCGTTCGGTCACTGTGGAGACAGGAAGCCAGCCTTACGGAGTGTCTCCTGCCCTGCTGGGCTCATGACGTAGTCGACGAATGCCTGAGCGGTAACGCTGTTCTTTGATTCCTTCAGCGTGACAATCGGGTAACTGGCGGCAAGATTGATGTCGTCGGGGATATCGACGATGTCGATGTTGACGCTCTCGGGAACGGTATCTGTCAGGTACACGATTCCAGCGTCGGCATCGCCTTTTGAAACGGCCGTCAGGGTTGCCTTGACGTTCTGCCCGCGTGTCACACGGTCCTCAGGAATAGTGATTCCCGCATTCTGGAGGATCTGTTCGGCGTATTTTCCGCAGGGTACGTCGGATCCGCAAAGAGCAACCATGATCCCGCTTGCCAGATCGGCGATACCTTCTATCGCCTGCGGATTTCCGATCATCACCGCAATGGTCATCTTGTTCTTGGCAAAGATCGCAGGATCGCCAGAGGTGAGTTCCTTTTCGGTCAACTTGGCCATGTTGGCTTCGTCGGCCGAAGCGAATACGTCAACCGGCGCACCTTCGGTGATCTGCGTGGCAAGGCTCGATGACGAATCGAAGTTGAACTTCACCTCAGTGACATCGGGATTTGCCGCTTTGAAGTCGTTGCCCAACTGAGTGAAGACCTCTGTCAATGAGGCTGCGGCGGAGATCGTGATCGTTCCCGACACCTTTCCCGATCCGTTGCTTTCGTCATTCGACGTGCATGCGGAAATGGTGATCAATATGAACAGGGCCAGGACTGTTGCAATGCTGGAACGCAGGGTTCTGGACACGATGATGCCTTTCAGGAGTTCGTTGGAGTCGTGTGGGTGGGCGAATTGCGGGGCGTCGTGGAAGATCGGGGTCATCTGGTCACCTCGATGATGACGTTCGTGGATTTGACCGCGGCCGTCGCCATGTCGCCGACCTCGAGTTGCATTTCGTCGACCGCCTCTCGGGTCATCATCGAGACGATGCGGTGTGGGGGGGCCGCAATTTCGACTATGGCGGTCAACCTGTCGGTCTCGATCCGAGTGACGATACCGGTGAGCCGGTTGCGAGCGGATTGACCGAACAGTGCCGATGGTTCATATGCATTTGTCCGACCTGACAGAAACGTTGCCAGGTCTGCACCGGTGATGCTGCGGTGTCCACCGTCCGAACGTCTGGCGGCAAGGCGACCCTCATCGCACCATCGGCGCACGGTGTCTGCTGTGACCCCGAGCAGTTCCGCAACCTGTGTTGATGAGTACTCGGGCATCCGAGGATCTTAGGTAGTAAAACCAGAAGATACCAGTTGAAGGTAATGATCTACCTGTAAACATGCAGGTAATAGCCGTGTATCACACGGAAACCGTGGTTTTTTATGCGATGATCAATGGGGTCACAACATCGATGGCATGCCTGCAGGATGAACTCTGGGCCGAAAAACGCGGCGAGCCTATTTTCTCATGCGATCCTGAGCCTCGTGGAAGAATCGATCAATCGAGCAGTGGGACAAGTGGACAGGGGCGTTATGGATGCACTTACTCGTAGAGAGTTGATTGCCGGGGCGGCGGTAGCCGGCGCGCTCGGTGCTGCTGGAATTGCGGGATGCGCTGACGATGAAGATTCAAGATCGTCGGAGGAGCAGACTCGTGGGTCGACGAGTGGGAGTACGCCTGGCGGAGCGGATGCCCCGTTCGACACCGTTGTGGTGTTGATGATGGAGAACCGTTCGTTCGACCACCTCCTCGGCTGGTTGCCGGGAGCGGAGAGTGTCCGGGACGGTCTGGAATTCACCGATGTCGATGGTGTCTCTCATCCGACCTGGGAGATCGTCGACGATGCCCAAGGGTGCGAGTATGCCGACCCCAAGCACATGTGGCAGCACATGGCGACCCATTTCAACGACGGCAAGATGGATGGATTCCTCCAGACGGCGAAGGTGGGGGACCTCTTCCCGATTGGTTATTACAACCGCGAGCCCATTCCGTGCCTTGCATCTCTGGCTGAGAACTACACCACGTTCGACCATTACTTCTGTTCGTTTCTGGGTCCAACTTGGCCCAACCGTCTCTACCAGCACTGTGCAACCACAGACTTGTTGGCCACAGCGCTTCCTCCGGGACCAATGGACACACCGGAATTTGCCGGCCCCGATGTAGAGCGTCCGAGCAAGTTGGACCTTGCGATTTGGGACCGTCTTGCAGAGGCAGGGCTCAGCGGCCGCTACTACTTCCACGTCGATCCATTCACGGGGATGTTCGACTCACGCCGCTATGACGACATCTCGCTTTCCTACGAACAGTTCCTTGCCGACGCGGCCTCGGGTGATCTTCCGAACGTGTGCTTTGTCGATCCGAATTTCGGAACAAAGGCCGGGCTGAATGGCACCTCGAATGACATGCACCCGCACGGGAGCGTCACGGTTGGTGATGCGTTGATTGGTGAGATCTACGAGGTACTGGCGGCCTCGCCACAGTGGGAGCGCTTGGTGTTCGTCATCAATTTCGACGAGAGCGGAGGTTTCTACGACCACGTAGTGCCGCCCCGTGTCGACGATGACACCTTTGAGCGGATGGGTCTGGATGAGAAGGAGCGTGAGAATCTCCCGGACTTCAATCAGTTGGGCCCGCGGGTTCCCGCTGTAGTGATCAGCCCGTTCGCTCCGGCAAAGGTCGAGACGGCCGGACCATACGACCATTGCTCGATTCTCAAGATGATCGAGTGGCGATGGGGCCTCGAGCCGATGACATTGCGTGACGCAACTGCCAAGAACCTTGCCGATGCGCTCGACTTCTCGACGCGACGTGATGCGATCACACTGCCGTTGTACACGAAACCTGAAATCGTTCCGTGTCCCGGACCGTCTTTGACTTGATCGCTAGGCGTGATCAGTTGACTTGATCGCCTGACTTGATCGCCTGACTTGATCAGTTTGCAATCTGATTCGTACTCGACTGTGCGAGATTGCGTGCCCATCGATAGTCGGCTTTTCCAGCGGGACTTCGGGCAACCCGGTCTACAAACAGGATGTCCTTGGGCAACTTGAACCTGGCCAGATGCCCTTCGGCTTCGGCAATCAAGGCCTCAGGCGTCACCTCTTCGCCATCACGAACTTGGACGATGGCCACCACTTCGGCCCCCCAGCGGGCGCTCGGCCGTCCAGTCACCACAACGTCATACACCGCCGGATGACTTGCCAGTGCCCGCTCCACCTCTTCGGCAAAGACTTTCTCACCCCCGGAATTGATGGTGGCGGAGTCCCGACCCCGAAACAGCACCATTCCGTCGGATGTGAAACTTGCACGATCGCCCGGTACGACATGGCGGATTCCATCAATTGTTGTGAATGTGCGTCCGGTCCGTTCTTTGTCACCCAGATAGCCGAGTGGCACACGCCCGGCCTGGGCCATCCATCCGATGCGGGTGTCGTCCGGTGTGATGACCGTGGCCAGGTCGTCGCAGACAATGCGCATTTCCGGTCCGGGTTTGAAGGTGCCGGCGCAGATCCGCGCACCGGTGCCGACAATCTGGTTTGCCTGTTGGCCCGTCTCCGAAGATCCGAGTCCGTCGAGAATCGCCATAGTCGGAATCAGATCCAGAAGACGTCGTTTCACCGTGTCGCTGAGTGCAGCACCGCCGCTTACCAACATGATGAGAGACGAGAGGTCGTAGTCGCCGCGCTCGAGCTCATCTATCAAGGGTCGAGCGAAGGCGTCGCCCACTATGAGCAGGATGCCCACTCCTTCCGCTTCGACGGTTGTCCAAATGTCGACCGGCTCAAATGTACTTGTGTCGGTTTGAAGGACGACAGTGTTGCCGCAGTTCAAGGCGGTTAGTGCCAGCCAGTGTGCAGCACCGTGCATGAATGGTGCGCACGGCATCATCCTCACGACACCGGTTTCTGCATTGTCGAGCATTGCTGACATGTCGTCCCACTCGTTGCCGGTTGCAATGTCACGACCGCCCAGAGCGGTTGGGAAGATGTCTGCCTGTCGCCACAGCACACCCTTGGGCATGCCGGTGGTTCCACCCGTGTAGAGCATGTACAGGTCGTCGGGACTTGGCTCGACCTCCGGCATCGAGGTGGGTGAGCCCGCAAGCGCTTCTTCGTACCACACGGCTCCCGACATCAATTCGTTTCCTGATCCGTCCTCGACCTGAATGAAGAGTTCGAGGGAGGGGACCCGGTGTGCTACTTCTGCCAGGGTCTGGGCGAAGCCCGAATGGAAGATGATTCCCTTGGCTCGGGCGTCGTTGAGGAGATAGACGAGTTCATCGCTCACATAGCGATAATTGACATTGAATGGGACAGCCCTGGCTTTGTAGGCACCGAGCATTCCTTCGATGTATTCGCTGCCGTTGTGCAGATACAGCGCCAGATGGTCTTGGCCGGATTCCCAATTCTCCAACTTGACGCGTTCCGCGTTGACACCGAACCCGTGTTCGATGAGGACGTTGGCCAGTCTGCGTGTCCGCTCGGCGAGCTCGGCATATGTGATGCGGTGCTCACCCCGGACAATTGCCTCGCGATCCGGAACACGGGCCGATATGGCCTCGTTCACCAGCGCGAGGTTGAACTCCATTTGAGGATCGTACGGTAGGGCGCGATGTGGAGATGAATCCTGAATGCGCCCGCAATCGGTGGTGGGTTCGAAGATCCGACGATTCAGGAGGGGCGGATATCGAGTAGTCGATACCAAGAGCGTCGACTATTTGAACCAGATCTTCTGATACTCACGGCTCATTGGGTGAACGAGAAGTGCGAACTGGACAACCGGGAACAACGCGTTGATCAACAGTGTGATCTTGAACAGTGAGCCAATGCCGTGGCTGAGCACATAGATCACCAGAGGTAACAGGTTCAGCGAAGCGACAGCAATCGCCAGCCAGTAGCCCCACTTCTTCTCGTTTGCTATGCCGAAGCCTGCGGCCACGCCGGCGGCTGCGAAAGCGATCACCAATGGATTGGTGAACCCGCCGAAGAGCAGGGTGAACACGGCGTCCATGTACAGCAGGACAACAGCGATGTAGAGGGTCTGAGGAAGTGACGGGTTGGTCCACCGCTTTGTTTCCATCGGTTACAGCTTTCCCGATCGTGCGCTCAGTTGGCCACACGCAGCGTCGATTTCACTACCCCGGTTCTGGCGCACCGTCACATTCACTCCGAGTTCGCTCAAACGTGTGTTGAACCGTTCTACCTTCTGGGGCGGGCTTCCGGGGGTCGGGTAACCCGGCGTCGGATTCAGCGGTATCAGGTTCACATGGGCGTGCAGGGGTAGTACCAGCGACGCCAACTCCTCGGCGTCGCGCATCGAGTCGTTGATCCCGTCCATGAGGGCCCACTCAAACGAGATTCGACGGTTCTTCAATTCCAGGTATCGCCGGCATGCGCTCATGAGTTCGCCCAGGGGATAGCGCCGATTGATCGGCACGAGTCGGCTGCGCAACTCATCGTTGGCGGCGTGAAGTGAAACGGCGAGGTTCACGGGGAGGTTCTCGGTGGCCATCCTGTCGATTCCCGGAACAATTCCCACGGTTGAGACCGTGAGATGTCGTGCGGAGATTCCCACATCGGCGTTCAGTCTGCGCAGTGCCAGCCAAACGGCGTCGTAGTTGGCGAGCGGTTCCCCCATGCCCATGAATACGACGTTGGAGACGCGTCGCTCTTCGGTGCGTGCGGCGACAATTGCCCTCATCACCTGCTCGACGATCTCGCCGGCGCTCAGTTGGCGATCGAAACCCGCCTGTCCCGTGGCGCAGAATACGCATGCCATTGCGCAACCTGCCTGAGTGCTCACGCACACGGTGGAGCGATCGTCGTAGTGCATCAGAACGGTCTCGATGCGTTTTCCACCGTCAATTCCCCAAAGCCACTTGATCGTCTTCCCGCCATCGCTTGAAGATTCGGTTACCAGATGTAGTGCCGGCGGGAGATGTTTGCCTAGGTGTGATCTGAGGGTCTTGGGAAGCGTGGTCAGATCGGATGGGAATACCGCATCGCTGTAGAGCCCGTGCCAGATCTGTTCGACCCGGTATGAAGGTTGATCGGCAAGCAGGCTCGTAAGTGTTTCGCGATCGACGTCGTATGCGGTCTGGCGTGTGGGGGTCACGGCTTCGGCTTTGGTTTTGGCTTCGACTTTGGCTTCGACTTTGGCTTCGGCTTTCGGGTTCGTCATTTCGGTGATCACGCGAACTCCGCTGTCCACCAGCGATGGTGATGATGGATCTCGAAGCCCTCAGAGACGTAAAGGCCCAGTGCCGGTTCATTGTCGGATTCCACATAGAGAAACGCCTGGCCAAGCCCGAGTCCTGCGAGGTGGTCCAAGCCCGCCCGTAACAGTGCCCGACCCAGCCCTCGCGTCGTTGATGACGGATCCACCCCGATCACATAGATCTCACCCATGTCGAATTCCTCTGGTGACTCCGCCTCTTGAATCTCTTCCTTGTGAACCGCTGCTTTGTGAACCTCCGCCTTGTGAACCTTCGTCCAGCAGAATCCGATGATCTCGCCATCGACCTCATGAATCAGGAATCCCTGCGGATCGAACCAGGGTTCACTGATCCGACACCGGAGGTCTTCTGTGGTCCAGTCGCCCTGGTCCGGGTGCCACGCAAAGGCCCGGTTGTTCACTCGGAGCCAATCGAGGTCGTCTTCTTCGGGTCTGAATGCGCGCAGTTCCAACTCCCATGGTTCGTCAAAGGGCAGCGACCTACGCATCTGGAGCAGGTCACGCTCAAGGTGCATTCCCTTGGCAGACGCGAGTGAGTCATGTGCCTGCGATGAGGGCTCCACTTCGAGGGTGAGGCGGTCGCATCCGATCGACTCGACAAGGATGAGAGCTTCCTCGATCCAGTCCTGACCCTTGGATGCCAAGGTTGCCGGATCTGCGGTGCGCAGTCGCTCTTCGATGGCCGAGAGTGTCGAGGCGGGGACACCATCGATTGGGGGAGTGGCGGTCAACTTCAGCATCGACATGCAGGCTAGCCACGACATCTCGCTAGCCTGCATGCACCATGGGACGACCTCGAACACCCAAGGGCCGGGCGCGCGAGACCATGAACCGTCTTGCCGTCGAGTATCCGGACGCCGTGTGCGAGTTGGACTTCACCAACCCGTATGAGTTGTTGGTTGGAACGATCTTGGCGGCCCAGTGCACCGATGCCCGCGTCAACACGGTGACCCCCGCCTTCTTCCGCCGGTACCCAACCCCCGAGGATCTGGCCGTCGCCAACCCTGACGATGTCGAAGACATGGTCCACTCCACCGGGTTCTACCGGAACAAGACCAAGAGCCTTCTTGGCATGGCCCAGGCTGTCACCGAGCGATTCGGGGGTGAGATTCCACCTGAGATGGAAGACCTGGTCTCGATTCCGGGAGTGGGCCGCAAGACCGCCAATGTCATACGCAGCGTCGCGCTGGGCCTTCCTGGCCTTCCGGTCGATACGCACGTCGGGCGAGTATCCAGACGCCTTGGCCTTACTGAAGAGAATGACGCGGACAAGGTCGAGCGTGACCTGAATGCGATGATCGCTCCGGCTGACAGGGGCGATTTCAGCTTGAGGGTGGTGTTGCACGGTCGCAGGGTCTGTCACGCCCGCAAACCGAACTGCGTCGAGTGTGTTCTCTCAGACTTCTGTCCGTCGTCGACAGTATGATTTTCCAATCGCACGGATCGGCAGATCTGTGATTGTTGTCACAATAAGAATCGCATTCTCGTTGAAGTAACGGGGGTTTTCCGGCTTTTCAGCTCAGGACATTGCGACTATTGACATCTGGTTCTGTATTTGTACCCATTGAATGTTGTACGCTGAGTGACATCCAGGTTCCCGCCACCTGGAAACGGCGACAAATCTGGGATCCGCCGCCCAGTGTCGCCCCGCCGACGCCCCTTCCGAGGGGCGTCGGCCCTGTTTTGCAGCAGTGTCCTCTTTGTAACAGTGTCCTCTTTGCAGCAGCGTGTTCGGTTTGCACCCTTCTGATCCGGACGTAGGCTCGTCTTGCTTGAGAAAGACAATGACAACAGAGCTTGTCGACACGGCCGATCCGGCCATGTTGGTGGCTGTGAACATGACGGAGAGAGATGATGAGTGACGAGTTGGATCTGTACACGCGCGTATCGGGGGGATTCGAGGATCGCCTCCGAGGTGTGGCTGAAGATCAGTGGAATGCCCAGACGCCGTGCGACGACTGGGATGTCGAGGCATTGGTGAAGCACCTGATCGGCACTCACCACTTCATGCTCTCGTTCCTGGGTCAGACACACGAGGCCCCGGGTGATGGCGCAGACCTGCTTCAGTTCTGGACCGAAGCGCGCAAGGCTGTCACCGATGCTTTGGCCGACCCTGAGATTGCGGACAAGGTGGTTCAGGCGCCGTTCGGGGCCATGCCGTTCCGCAACGTCGGCGGGGGACTGTTGTTGGGCGACACCTTGTTCCACACGTGGGACCTGGCGCGCGCCACCGGGCAGGATGAGACCCTCGATGTTGCCGCCTGTGAGCGTGTGCTCGCCAACATGACACCGATGGATGACCTCATCCGTGGGCCGGGCCGCTTTGATGCGGCGATCGAATCGCCACCCGATGCGGATGCCCAGACCCGTCTGCTGCATTTCGGAGGACGTCAGCCCTGAATGTTCCGAGCACCGTATCAATAACCTGTTGGCCCATTGATGCAAGAACCCGTTGAAGCAGCTACAAAGGCCGCGGTCTGTGACCGCGGCCTTTGTGTGTTACTCCTTATCCGCAATGGGGCGGAGCGATATACAGGGACTCTCCAGTCGGCGTATCAGCCGAAGTACGTCTCCTGATACTTCGTCATCTCCGGTGTTGGCTCCCACCAGGGCTCGATCTCGAGGTCCTGGACGACGCGGTTGGCGGCCAGGTAGCCCGGACCACCGATAACCAGACCACCCGGGTAGACCGAAGCCCCGCCCAGGTACAGTCCTTCGATCGGCGTTGCCGACTGCGAGCACTCGTCGTTCGGCCGGTAGTAGCCGAGTTGGAGTGGGTTGTAGTCGCCATGCTTGATCGAACCACGGCGCATGTTCGGCAGACGGATCTCGATGTCCTTGGGTGGTTCGAGAGCGGTCATCAAGATGTTGTCGCCGGCCATGTTGGGGGCGACCTTGGACCACTTGGCCATCATGGCCTCCTGGACCTGTGGGCCGGCCTCATCCCAACCACCCGGGATGTCGTACGGGGCATGCATCTGGAAGAACGACACGTGCTTGCCCTCGCCGCGTGCTAGATGTGGGTCCATGGTGGTCTGGCAGGTGACGTGGCCGCCCATGGCGTCGAAGTCGATCTTGCCGGACTTGACGGCTTCCCAGTGGGCGACGAGTTGCTCGAGGCCGCCGTCGAAGCCGACGAGGGTCATGAAGCTGTCCTCGATGGAGTGGTCACGCACGTTGTAGACGGGACGGTCATTGGTGGCCACGTGGGTGGTTGCATAACTCCACTTGTCCAGTTCCCATCCGTCGACAGCACTCTGGAGCGACGCTGGCAGGTGTTCACGACCGACGAGGTCCATGAATGTGGTCTCGGGGTCGAGGGTGGAGATGACCACCGGTGCGTGCAGTGTGCGACCTTCCCAGAGTTCTACGCCGCTGACCACACCGTCGTGGGTGATGATGTTGTTGACCTGCGAGGCGTCGAGGATGGTTCCGCCGTTGCGGAGGAATTCCTTGCCGAGCGATGAGGCCAGCTTGTGCGAGCCACCCTGGGGGTAGCTCTTGTTCATCGCCCGGTCGACCAAGAGGGGTACGAAGAATCCAACACCGCTCTCATGGGGGTCGAGACCCCACATGCACGAGATGTAGAGCATCAGCGTGCGGATGCGGTCGTTCTCGAACTTCTCGGTGATGATCTCGTACGGGCTCATCTCGGTGAGCTCGAGCATCTCCTTGCCGATTTCGGTGCGACCCATTGCCTCGATCAGATCGAGTGGCGCCATCGGTGGGATGTAGGTGGCGGGTGCAACGATCTCGCGTGAGATCTTGCGCCACGAGCGCATTACCCGTCCGAAGTTCTCGGCGTCGCGCGTCGAGAACTTGTGGAACGAATCCACCGTGTCTTCGAGCATGCGGGTGAGTTGCAGCGTGGTTCCATCCTCGAAAGCCATGGCTGTCTGCAGATTTGGCTTCATCCAGACGAGACCGTGCTTGTTCAAGTTGAAGTCGCGCAGCACGGGCATGAAGTCGACCATCATGTGGTAGACGGCATGCACGTTCGAGTAGTAGCCGGGGAACAGGATCTCGTCGGTGGCGAGGCCACCACCGATCTCGTAACGGCGCTCGACCAACACCACCCGCAGGCCCTGCTTGGCCAGGTAGGCGGCGCTCATGAGGCCGTTAGGGCCGGCACCCACGATGATGACGTCCCACTCGCTCTCTATCGGGAATTCGGAGAAGAAGCTCTGGGGATGCGGTCGGCCTTCAAATTCAATGGCCATGAAAGTCTCCTTGAGGGTTTCCGCTTGTGCGGTGCGATTTACGAAGTGTTCTCGTGCGGTTCGGTCAGGGCGTGATTCAGCCGGCGGCCGACCGCTTGCCCTCTTCGGGGATGTACCAGGGCGAGGCGTACCACCAGTCACCGGGTTCGGCGACCTCGTCCTCGATAAGGATGTGCATCAGGTTGTAGGCAATAGCCATCAGACACAGGCCGCCCGGGTGAGCACTCGACTGGTGGGCGAGGTACAGGCCCTCGATGCCAGGCACCCGGTAACGGGACAACTCGGGCAGCGGGCGCTCGTTCCACCACTGATCACGGTCGCAGCGGATGCCGTACCAGGAACCGCCCATCATGCCGGTGTTGCGCATCTCCTGCTCGTAAGGGGAGTCGGAGAACATGCGGATGAGGTTGTCGTCGTCGAGGTTCTCGACGATGCAACCGAGGCTTGCGCGCATGAACTCTTCCCAGCGCTTCTTGTCGTTCTCCTTGTCCATTGCCGTCATGCCATCGACGTTGTACTGCGGAGTCGGAACCATCATCCACAACGGGCCGTTGATGTGCTCGCCCGGACGGGTGCACTGCGGGTTCGTCGGGTCGTAGAGCGAAGATGCAACCATGCCCCACATCGCCTCGTCCGGGCGAAGGGTGAGGTTCTCCTGGCGACCCATCACGTTCTCGACGTTCTTGTAATAGATCTCGCGTGACTCCATGTTGAAGAACGCGCCGGTGAACTGATCCTTGGGCGGCGGGAGGCGGTACTTCTCGCGGTACCTGAACTCTTCCTTGGTCAGGTAATGGGTCATGTAGAGGCTGCCACCCTTGAGCGACAGGTCCTTGATCCGCTGCATGAAGCCGGCGTCCAGATGACGTGGGCCGATCATGTCGAGGAACGTGTGCTTGATGTGAGCGGCGCTGATCACGGCCTTGCGGGCATGGATGACCTTTGTGCTCCACGTCGAGTCGTCACGCAGGCGCACGCCGGTTGCACGGCCGTTGGAGATGATGATCTCCTCGACCGGACAACAGGTGCGGAAGATTGCTCCGTGGGCGAGCGCCGCGCGGATGATTGCGTGGTAGTAGCCGTGCTGGTTGCCACGAGCTGCAACAGGCTTGGCGATGGCCGGCGGCATCACGGTTGCCACGCTGGCGAGAGCGGGAATGGCCACGCCTTCCATGTGTCCGTGAGCGCCGGAGCTGAGGGCGATGTATGCCTGGGAGACCTTGAACGGCTCGGTCTCCAGGTATTCGTCCATCAGATCGAAGAAGGTCATCTCGAGGAGTTCTTTGGTCCAAACCTCGGGCTCGTACTGCTTGTAGACCTGCATGAACGGGATGGTGTACTCGTTCAGTTCCACGTTCTGTGGATGCGGTGGGCACCAGAATGTGGCGCGCATCAGATCGCGGAACGAGTCCTTGCCGCCGAGCATGCAGGCGATCTTCGCCCAGCCCATCTTGTCCTGGTCGGTCACGCGGGACAGGCCGTCGCGGGTGAAGATGTAGCGATCGAGATCGAGCTCGATTTCTTCGCTGGGATTCCAGTCCATGCGGAACCCGTACTTCCAGAGTTCCAACTGATCCCAGCCAGGTGCTGAGCCTGCATAGTTCGCAATTGCGTGCGGCTGGATGCGGACGCCTGCGATCGGCTCGGCGGTCTCCTGACCGCCGCCGCCCTCGGGGCGTTCCTCCAACACGATCACACTCAATCCGGCCTTTGCCAGATATGCAGCGGTCGACGTGCCGTTGTGGCCGCCGCCGATGATCACGACGTCGTATGTTTCTTCCTGGGCCATCGGTCTCCCTCTCGCCACGCACAGGTGGGTATCGGTCGGGGGGTGGGTACCCGGTTCACAGTACTCGCGAAATGCTTTCTGGCAAGCTTTCTGGCAAGAGATAAGGCGAGACCTTGGTCACACTGGGAATAATCGGCCCCACTCAGCGTGACCATGACGATTCACCGGTAAGTGTTCGTCGGTGAACATTCGCCGGTGAATATTCGAGGTTCAGCGCTTGAAGCCGTCCTCGATGATCTCGAGCAGATCGTGCACGGCATCGTTGATCGTCGTCAGTTTGTCGGCCGGGGTTCCGAGAAGCAGTGAGTGCGTATGGGCAACGAAAGCCTCGAACGCCTGTTGCTCCACCTCCTGCCCCTTCTCCGTGAGCCTGACCAGGTTCGAGCGCTTGTCTCGTGGGTCGGGTTCGCGACTGACCAAGCCCAGGCTCTCCAATCGCTTGATCATCTTGGTCATGCCGCCGGACGAGCGATCCAGCGCCGTGTGCAGTTCGGTGGGTGTTATCTCATACGGAGGTCCGGAGCGTCGCAGTGCTGCGAGCACGGAGTAGTCGCTCGGAACCAGGTCGAATTCACGCAGGGTCTCCGCCTGAAAAGCTTCGATCAACACGCTCAGACGGGCGAGCCGGGCAATGAGCAACAGGCCCGACGTCTCTTCGACGTCGGGATATTCGTTTGCCCAAGCCTGGGAAAAGTCGTCTACCCAGCGGGTCTCTTTCACATTGTCACCGGGGTTTCCAGCATGGTTCACCATCTCGTCCGAGTGGATTCGGCGCACGACCCTAGTTCGTCAAACCCTCTCGACAATGAAACTCGACTAGCGATGCTCACTGGCAGGTGGTGAAGAGTGCTCCGCGCATAATCCAAGGTCGCTGTAGATGGCATCGGTGATCCTCGCTTCACATTTCACACAGATGGCACCGCGGAAGAGGACCCTTGGCTGGTCGTTGTCGCTGGCTACCGGGATGCTCTCGTAGATGTCGGTGAACTTTGCTGTGAGCATGGGATGCCTTCGACCGAGCATTTGATGTACTTCTGATTCGGTACGTGGTGGGTTCTTTGCCACCTCGGCCAAAATGCGAACGCCTTGTCGATACGCGTGCTCGCTGAATCGCTGGGCCATGAAATAGTCCGGATTCACGGCGCTCATGTCGTGGGCCATCAGATCTTCGACGGCAAAGTCATCGACGTCGACCGTGATGAGGAATCGTGCCCGAGCCTCGATGGAATCGGCAATCACCTGTCGGTCCTCTACTGATGCAGTTGTCAGTCCCTCGGTCGTCTTGGCCGATTTTGATAGCTCCATGCCGAGGATGTCTTTGCGAACGACTGACGTTCGTGACGAGGCGCCACGAGCGTGGCGGTCGGCTTCGATCTCGACATGGGCAGACCAGGTCGGGAGAATGCCATCCGCACGACATCCAGCGAGCAATAGCGATCGGGTGACGGGGGAGGCCAACGTGTTTGCGTCAAGGAAGACAATCGTCTCAGCCACCAAAGAGCTCGGCCTCGATCTCTGCCGCGCTTGCCTCGGCCGCCCGGCGTATGAGTTCGAGGCTGTAGCGATTGAATTCGCCGAGTGGAATTCTGTGGTGGGTTCCGACCTTGGTGGAAATCAGGTCGCCATTCGCAATTCGGCGCAAGACAGTCGAGCGAGACATGCCGAGCCGTTTGGCCACCTCGGCCGGAGTCAGTAGTTCCACACGGGAAGAAAACTCGACCACCTCGCCCCGTTCTCTTGCATCGTTCATGAAGGTGCGAATGGACTTCCAATCGTCATCGGACAGATAGGCGGGATTGATTGTCAGTGAGCCACTCATGTCTCCTGAGGATACCCGATACGTGGTCACTTAGGGTTGCCTAAGTGACCATTACCTGTTGCCTGCCGAGTATGTTCTCGGTGGCAACACTGAGGACATCCTTGGATGGGAGCGCAGATGGGCCCTGCTGCTAAGTTCCCGAACAATCGACTCGCACGATTCAAGCGGAGGTGACGCCGGATCATGAGCACGTCAGGGACCGACAACAGGGCCGTTCTGGTCACGGGAGCAGCTTCGGGAATCGGCAGGGCGACCGCCCTGCGTTACGGGGCCGACGGGCTCCGAGTGGCTTGCTTCGACCTCGCTGCAGACGGCGTAGAAGAGACGAAATCCATAATCGAAGAGGCTGGCGGCGAGGCGATCTCGTTCAGTGGCGATGTGGGTGACGAGACCACGGTCAACGAAACCGTTGCCGCCACGGTTGATGCGTTCGGTGGCCTCGATGTCTTGGCGAATGTCGCTGGAATCGGCCATTTCGAGAACAGCCACCAGGAAGAGACCGCATGGTGGGACCGGATTCTGCGGGTCAACCTCACTGGCACCTTTCTCATGTCACGTGCGGCAATTCCTCACCTACTCGAGACAAAGGGCGCCATCGTCAACGTTGCATCCGTCGCCGGGCTCAAAGGTCATGCCTATGGAGCCGCCTACTCGGCGTCAAAGGGCGGCGTGATAGCCATGACTCGGACCATGGCCATCGAGTACGCCACCCGAGGCCTGCGCGTTAACGCAATCTGCCCTGGTGGAGTGATGACGCCCATCGTCAACTCGTTTGGTTATCCGGATGGCGCTGAAGACCACCTCTTCGCGCGGATCATTCCCGTCACCGGAAACATGATCGAACCCGACGAGATCGCCCGGGCAATTGCGTTTCTGTCGTCTGACGACATGCGAAATGCGACCGGCACGATTCTCACTGTCGATGGCGGCACGACGGCCTGACAGGTCGTTTCCTGATGGGTCGCCGCTTGACGAGTCACCGCCCGAGAACAGATCGCCCGAGAACAGATCGCCCGAGAATTTGAACCGACGAGCCAGCGGAGAAGGCTGTAAACATGGATCTTTCCGACTCACCCAGCGAGGCTGCGTTCCGGGCGGAGGCCCGAGCGTTTCTCGACGGTCATGTCCACGAGGTTCCGTCCGACCTCGACCATGAGGGCGATGCCGACTGGGGTGGTCGCCTCGACGCACTCCACGCTTGGCAGACGCTGCTCTACGAAAATGGTTGGGCCGCAATTACATGGCCCGCGCAACACGGTGGCAGGGGTTTGGGGCCGGTAGAGCAGATCATCTGGAACCAAGAATGCGAACGGGCAAAGGCTCCGTCATCGTTGGCCATCGTGGGTATCGGAATGGCTGGGCCCGCCATATTCAGCCACGGCACCGACGAGCAGAAGCAGCGGTACCTGTCCAAGATCTTGAGCGGCGAAGAGGTCTGGTGCCAGCTCTTCAGTGAGCCCAATGCCGGAAGCGACCTGGCTGCACTCTCCACCAAGGCCGAACGCGATGGTGACGATTGGGTGGTCAACGGCCAGAAGGTCTGGTCGTCGGGAGCCCACTTCTCGCAGTGGGGCATTCTCGTTGCCCGTACCGACCCGACGGTCCCTAAGCACGCCGGGCTCACCTTCTTCCTGGTCGACATGTCGTCACCGGGAGTTGAGGTCAGGCCGCTTCGCCAGATGAACGGAGAGGTTCATTTCAACGAGGTGTTCCTCGACAACGTGCGTATTCCCGATGCCAACCGCATCGATGAGGTCGGCAACGGTTGGGCTGTCACCAAGACCACGCTGATGCACGAACGCATGACCATCGGTGGGTCTCTCGGGCTCTTCCATATGGAGGAACTGCTCGAGTTTGCCCGCTCCAAGGAAGACCTGACCGCGATTCAGCGTGATGAAATTGCAAAGGTCTACACCTACAACAAGTGCGTAGACCTCTTGAACTTCAGAATCATGTCGAAGCTGGCCTCTGGGGAGATTCCGACCGCCGAGGGAGCCATTGCCAAGCTGGCTTTGGTACGGATGCTCTCAGCCGCCGGAAATGTTGCCTTTGATCTGATGGGCCCGGCCGCCGTGGCCGAGCAGAGTCCGTGGCGGAGCCTGTTTCTCATCACACCGGGTATCCGGATCGGTGGCGGAACCGACGAGGTGCAGAAGAATATGGCGGCCGAAGGCGTGCTGGGACTTCCGCGCGAGACCGACGAGAGTCGCAAGCTGCCGTTCAATCAGGTGCGCTTGGCCTGACGTTCGCAAATGTTGACGTTCGCAAATGTGTGATTCACACACGACCTGATTCTCGCTGGCTCTGATTACGATTTGAGCCGATGACAAGACCGGTTCTGTTATGCGTAGATGGTTCGAGCTTCTGCACAAGATCGCTCAAGTCGGGGATCTCTATTCTCGGTGCAGATCGTGATTATCACCTGGTGATGGTGGTCGAAGGTCCGGACCTGAGTCGCTTCGTGGCCACGGGGTTGTCCGGCGGGGTCATGTCTCCCGCTGAGATCGACTATCAACTCGAGGAGAGTCGCAAGACTTCCGAGGCGCTCCTTGTCGGTGTGGCGCAGCAACTCGACATGTCCGGTCGGCCCAGGCACCTGATCGAGGGAGCGGCAGGCGTCGAGATCTGTGGGCTTGCGGGCGAACTTGTAAGCGCCGTGG
>CAYQFM010000007.1:22492-24499 GCA_964416735.1 uncultured Iamiaceae bacterium
CACGGGGGCCTGTTGCGAGCGGTGTTGGGTTCGGTGTCCGACCACATCGTGCGTCATGCGCCGTGCACTGTTGTCGTCGCACGCGACGAATAGCTACAGCACTCACACAACCATCAATCACACAACCAGTACTCAGTCGGCGGTCTTGGCCGCCTTCTTGGCACCCTTCTCAGCGGGCTTCTTCTTGGAGGCCTTCTCGCTGGCTTTCGTGCCGGCCTTCTTGGCAGGCTTCTTCGTGGCCTTCCCAGCGGCCTTTTCCGTAGCCGTCTCCCTTGGTGCCTTGGTGACCTCTTCGTCCTCCGGTGCAGCCTCCGCCGGTGCAGTGTGTTGCGGTGCAGCGCCGGCGCCTTGCCCGAACGGATCCTTGACGGCACTCGGCTCGCCCGCTCTCGCTGCGGCCATCAATTCGGCGAGGGCCTTGGGGATCTGGTCGGCGATCACCCACGGATCGGTTACCAAGTCCGGATCCACATGGACCCCGAAGTCGATGCGGTCTTCGAAGGTGAAGCAGGTGACGTTCACGCCCATGGCGTCGAAGAGGACACTGGCGGAGTAGATGCCGACCAAGCGTGCGCCCGCCAGATACAGCGGGATGGGCGGACCGGGCACGTTCGAAATGACGGTGTTCATCACGGCGGGAGCCCACGACATGACGCGTGTGTTGGCGGCAAACCATGCCAGCGCATCCAGTACGAACGGCGGAGCGGTCAGCCCGAAGGATCCGATCGGACGTTCTGCCATCACGTCACCCAACGCCTTGGCCGAACGTGTGGACTTGGCAATTGCCAGTAGACGCTGAGCGGGATCGTCCACATCGGTTGCTAACGAGATGGCAAACATCGAGATCTGGTTGTCTAGGGTGGTGTCGCCGTCCGAGCGCATTGATACGGGAATGCCGCTGGTGAGCGGACGTTCGGGAAGTTCCCCGCGCTCGACCAGATAGTGACGCAGACCGCCCGCGCCCAGAGCCACGATTACGTCGTTGACCTTCACGTCGTAGTGTCGCCGGATCGCCTTCACGTCCTCCAGCGAGACACTGGCGAAGGCAAGGGCACGATCCGGGCCTATAGAGCGATTGAATGATGTCCGCGGCGCACGCATCACCGCGGCCAAATCCGGCTTGTCGGAGACCCGCATCATGTGCATCCCCACGTCGTAACCGCGGCGAGCAACGCGACCGCCGAAACGGAACCCGTTGACGATGGTTGTTCCGATGGCAGCCAGACCGTGAGCGAAGAGACCGGGTGGTCCCACCGAAGGCGCCTGCGGTGGAGGGGCTTCCTCTATCGAAGGTGGTGGCTGCGACGGCGAGGGTTCGAGGTCGAGGAGCAGTGTTGCCATCTGCGCGCCGGCCATGCCGTCGAGCAGGCAGTGGTGGTACTTCATGGCGATGGCAACACGTCCGTTGATGATCCCGTCCACGTAGATGATTTCCCACAGCGGGCGTGATCGGTCGAGTTGCTGGCTCAGCATCCCGGAAATGGCGGCCGTCACCTGATGGGGGTCGCCCGGCTTGTCGACCGTGACCCGATGAAGGTGATCGTCGAGTTCGAAGTCCTCGTCGTCGATCCAGATGGGTCGATCTATGCCGAAAGGGACCGACTCCAGCTTCCAGCGGAGTTTTGGAACAAGGTGTATGCGGCTGGCAATGGTGTCGCGGACCGTTTCGTAGCTGAAGTCCGGTGCGTCCGATGGGTCAAGGATCACCAGGCCGGCCACGTGCTGATGCCAATTCGTGGTTTCGATGGCCAGGAAGACGGAGTCGGTTCCTGACAGTTGGTGCTCGTGCGCCACTGGTCTCTCGCTTTGGGGCCGGTTCGTGTGTCGTTACCATTTCAGCACGGATCATCGTGGACCGCGCCACCCGTATGGCAGGCCTGATCTGGAGCACGCTATTGTTCTAGTGGCTACTAGAAATAATAGGTTGACGGATCTGGAGTGGATCGATGTGGGGAGACTTGATGCTGAGTGACCTGATGCGGGTTGGAGTGATGCGGACAAGTCATG
>CAYQFM010000008.1:0-22472 GCA_964416735.1 uncultured Iamiaceae bacterium
GTTACCCGTCATCCGTCGACAGATCGCGTAAATGCGATCGTGATGCCGACGCAACAACGTCTCGAGAGCATCACGATCACCGCTCTGGGCGGCGCTTACCAGGGTTGCATCGTCGAGCTCACCCACGCGCTGTCGACACTATCGGTTGCCGCCATCTCGAATTCACCCATTGCCTGTTCACTTGTAAACGGTGATCTCATTGATGGTTGCTGTGAGCGGGGGAGAGGCTTCACCGAGATCGGTTACCCACACCAGCACGAAGCTCCCGGTGCTTCCACCGAGTTCGAACGTCGCATCGCCGGCAATGTCACGGAGGGTCGCAGCAGGTCGGCCCCATCCGCTCAGGGATTCGGATGGCTCATCGGCAATGAAAATCGACCCTGACCAGCCGGTGCTGCTGCTGCGCACCACGAGTTGCTCGAGGGGTGTTTGTTCCTCGAGGGTCAGGATCAATCCGACACCCGCCTTGAGGTCACCGAATCGCCGGGATGCATATTTTTCCGAGTGCCAAGCGGTATTCACGTCTCCGTCGATCACCAAAGGGGCCTCTATGTCGTTCTCACCCGGGACCCCCGAACCTTGAGGGTCGAATGTGGTCACGAGGGCGATATTGACCGGCTCCAGAGATTGCACAGCCACTTCGTCGGAACCGCCCGGTTCAGCAAATGGTGTCGATTTGCGGGCCACTCCGTTCAACAACAGCGCCGCGACAACAATTGCTACTGCAACCAACGCGATCAACAGCAATGGGCCAACCCTGACCGTGCGGGCAGCTGATGGACCAGAATCGTCGGGCACTGTGGACTCAACCTGATCGGCGCGGCCCGCCGAGGCCACGGCGTTGCTGATGGGCCGCTCGTCGATAACCGTGGTCTCGGGGTCGTTGCGCCAATGGACAGACCCCGCTGACGGAACCGCTTCTATTGCGCTCCCCAACTCCTCGGCCGAACTGAAACGGCGGTTTGGATCGCGGGCCAGGCACGTGTTGAGAAGCGCAACCATTGCTGCAGATAGGTCCGGTCGCAGTGTGCGTGGCGAAGGTGGGTCCTGATGGAGCCTCGCCAGGGCCGTGGCAGCGGCGGAATCACCGACGAAAGGTGGCTCACCACACGTCGCCTCATAGAGGACCACTCCCAAGGCGTACACATCAGTGCGCGGATCCACCCGCTTTCCCGCGACCTGCTCGGGTGCAAGGTACTTGACCGAACCGAGCATGGTTCCCGTGCTTGTCAGATCGGTGTCGTCGCTGAGCTTTGCAATTCCGAAGTCGGTCACGAGGACGCGGCCATCATCGGACAACAGAATGTTCGCGGGCTTGATGTCGCGATGGATTATTCCCGCCCTGTGGGCACAATCAAGCGCTGCGGCAACATCGCTCCCAATTTGAAGAGATTCATCTGGATCTAGGCGACCTCGTTCGTCCAGGTAGTCACGCAGAGTTCTGCCTTGAATCAACTCCATGATGATCGCTTCCACATCGGAGTCGCTGTAGGTGTCATAGATGGCGACGATCGATGGGTGGCGGAGGCGCGCCACCGCTACGGCCTCGGTTCTGAAACGGGCCATGAACGTCTTGTCGGCGGTCAGATGGCGATGGATGATCTTGACAGCAACGGGCCGTTTCAGAACGTCGTCGGTTGCTTCCCATACGGTGGCCATTCCGCCGTAAGCAATCTGGCGCGCCAAGCGGTAGCGACCTCCGAGCACTAGACCCGGACGTGCATCTTTGCCCTGCGATGCGTTCATGGAAGTGTCCGACACGATGGAATCAAGCTACGTGACACCAAGAGACACGGGGTTTCTTGCCACCTAAGGTCACCTACCGGAAGCTCGGATTCAATCAGTATGGATTCAACCCCTCACGTAGCAGACCCCCACGACCCGAGGTCCACCATGGCTGCCGATTACTGCACCGATCTCGACGAGGCGGTAAGAGCCCCTGGGGAAGCGGGGTTCGATCATCTCCAGAAAGTCGTCGATGTCGGGAGCCATTCCGTGCATCACCGACAGATGGGTGACCGATGGTTCCTCGAACAGACGCTGACGGAGCCAGTCGAAGGCTTTGCGGCGCGTCCGCGGCTTCGCAGCTTCTTCCACTAGGCCACCCTTTATCTGGATGACCGGTTTGATCGAGAGCATCGATCCGAGCAGGGCTTGCGCATTCCCGATTCGACCCCCCTTCTTCAAGTTGTCGAGCGTGTCCAGTGCGCCGTAGACCATCGTGCGCTCGGACATGTCCGAAAGCATCGTGACGATCTCGTCCGTGCTGCTCCCCTCGCTTGCAGCGCGAGCCGCTTCGAGTACCTGTGAGCCGAGCCCACCGGTGATGGATCGTGAGTCGACGATTTGAATGTCGACTTCTTCCATGACCGATTTTGCTGCGGTGCGGGCGGACTGGATCGTGGCGGAAAGCCCACTGGAGATGTTGACGCAGACGATTCCGTTGGCCCCAGCGGCAATTGCATCGCGAAAAGCCTGCTCGAAGGCACCCGGAGATGGGGCAGCGGTTTCGGGTAGAACCGCCGAAGTCGCCATTTTGGAGTAGAAGTCGCTGAGGCTCAGTTCGACACGGTCCACGTATTCGTCGGGACCGAACCGGATCGACAGCGGGACTACTGTGACTCCGCTGTCCGCCGCCTCCTGCGCCGTGAGGTCACATGAGCTGTCTGTGATGATGTGGACGCCTGACATTGGTTCCCCGTTCAGTCGTGGTCGGCCGGAGCGTAGCTGACCGTTTGATCTGGTGATGCCGTTTGATCTTGCACGGCCGTTACACCTTGTAATTCCACTGCATCGGGGGTGATGGATCCCGGGATGGCTGGTTCGTGGTCGGATTCGATCAGCCGACGAGCGCGGCGTGTTCGGCGAAAGTTTCGCAGCCACCAGATTGCTAGAAAGAGACCCGCGCTGATGGAAAGTGCGAGCCCCAGGCCTGAAATTGCTGTCGAGCGTAGGGTGAGTCTGGTGGATCCGAGATCCAGGGAGTTTTCGGGCGAGGTCAGGTTGACGTCAAGCGGAAATGCCCCAGACGCTCGCGCTTCGACACTGATTTCCAAACGGGTGGTGCTGGCCGCAGGAAGGGTCACATCAATGATGTCGCCGTCGGGAAAGACGAGCTTCTCGCTGACCAGATGAACCTTGACCTTCACTGGGTAGGAGAGGTGATTATCGATCGAAAGCGGGATCTTCGCTGACCGGGCGGTGAGGGTGACCACGCGGAGGCGTAGCGACACCGGAGGTGATTGCATCGATCTGATCTACTGCGCCTTCGAGGTACTTGTGGCTTGTTGCACGGTCGAGATTCTTCGACCCGGCGATGAGCAGACGGTTCTCCACGGGCGCGATGACGCCCGAGGTCTCACCGATCATCGACCGAAGGCCTGCGAGTTGGGCATCGGTTGTATTCAAGTCATCACGGAGCGCAACGAGGTCGACGGGTGGATCGGATGTGAAGTTGCGTTCAAGGACCTCACCATCGTCGTCCACCACCCCGGTGGTGCCGGCTGGGTCAGTGACACGGAATAGATCGTTCATCGTCACAGGGCTGATCAGGCTGCTGTCCCCCAGGCCGCCAAAGAAAGCATTGAGTGTGGCTTGTGGGAGAGCCGCGTCTGATGGAAGCAGCAACGCGACCCCCCGTGACCGGCTCGGCCTGTCGTAGTAGAGAACGGCCAAATCAGCCAGCGCCAGATGCGCGTTCAAGACGGGGTCCGGTGTCGATTCGAGGCGGCTGGCCAGTTCCGAGTCGGCTCCTACGGCTCTGACCAGTGATCCATCCGCGGTCATCACGTCGAAGGTGTTGGTGAATGTGACGTCACTCCAAGGAGCGGGCGGATCCGAGAGATTGCCTGTGGGCATCACGATCTGCCGCACACCCTTTGAATACAGGACGTCGAGCGCCTCGGGGGTGACGGAGGTGTCAGCAACCCACGATGCCCCGTCTGGCCTGGTGCCCAGAGCGGTTGTGAGTGTTGAGGTGCCTTGGGTCAACTGCCGGTCGAGCCATTCGTCCATACCCGAGTCGATCCAGCTTCCGAGGTCAACCGGGACGTAAGGGGAGGAGACGATCTGCCGTCCCGCTGCAGCGGCGCGAAAAGCATTGATGATCGACTTGTAGAGTTCAGATTTGTCGCCTTCGGTGGAGGCGAGTTTGTCGAGCGCGTCGATTGTCTCTGGGGTGGGAGTCAGCGTCAGAGGCAATGCCGGATTGTCGCTGAGCGCGTTTGCTATCGAGTTCAAGTGGTTGATGTCGGGTTCCGAGAACGCGATTGCATCGCCGGGTTGTTGGGCGGGTGGTGCCTGCATTGGAAGAACCACTGTCACGGCGAGCCGGGGGCCGCTGATTTCACCGTCGGGGATTCTGATCAGATGGGTGACGAAGCTGGAGAGTTCTCGTCCAGCGGCATCGGTGATGGCGATCGAAACCGGAAAGACGCCCGGCGAGATGAGTCTCACACCGAACTCGGGAACGGACGTCGCTGAAACCGGTATGTCGAAGACGAGATGGCCCTCGCTGTCGCGCGCTATCTCACTCAGTGGAACAGCTTTGAGCAAGGGCTGAATCGGTTGGCCGAGACCATCACCTTCAATGCTTTCGGAGAAGCGGATTCGGCCGCTCACCTTGTCGTAGAAGCGCACAGCGAGGCGGGAGTCAGGTTGGAGGTTGTCATTGACGGCAAGCGTCAGACTGAACGTGCTTTCGGGTGAGACCCAGTCGCTCTGATCCACCAAGCGGAGGACCTCGTCGCGTGGCGTCGGGTCCGGGGGCTCGTTGATGTCGGGGAGGAGCGAGGTGGACCCGCCAACCGTCGTAGTCGATGTCGTTTGTGCCGATGCGGCTTGCGGACGTGCGGTTCCCGAGCGTGTGGTTCCTGGGCGAGCGGCGAATAGGAAGCCATCAGGCACAACCGTTGTCATGGTCACCACGATCGCCAGTACGGCTAGGCCGTAGGCCAACCAGAGGGATGGCTTGTTTCCCCGTGGTTGCGGCTCGCCGGTCAAAGAGGTGACCCCGGCCGGTTGAGCGATCGGTGCAGAACCGCGAGGCCCTGTGGTTTTCGCACGAAACCGAGTCTTTCATAGAGGCTCAGGCCACCGGTGTTCGTGTCCTGTGTGTTCACAAGCATCTCGACTGCACCGTGGGCCTTGGCCCAGCCGAGTGCGTCGTGGATGAGAACTGTTCCAATACCCCGATTCTGATGCCGTGGATGTACCGCCAAGCGCTGCAGGTACGAGGCCGGACCAGATCTACCCGTGACTGCGTAGCCAACCACACCACCATCATCGGCGATGCGCCATCTCGAAAATGATGTAGCCGCTCGGGCATCCCCCAAGCTCTCCTGATCGAATCTCCAGAATGAGTCGAAGGCCGCCGTGTCCACCTCGAGAACGGCACGGGTGTCACGACGCCGTCCCCGCCGCAAACGGATGCGAGTGCTTGGCATCTGACATTCATGGGTGATTGCACCAGTGCTGACACGCTTGGGGTCTCCGTACTCGGACAGGTCGAGTCCCAGCAAGTGAAGCCGCTTGTGAATCGCAAAGCCGGCAGTGATCAGGGGTTCCTGTTCGTCGAGTGACAAGGCCGATGTGACAACGGAACAAAAGCCACGGTTCGCCAAGATGTCGAGACACCCTTCGATGGTTGTAGGGGTGGGCACGTAGCCGGGTGACGGAATGATCACAGCGACCTCTGGGTCGCCGCGCCAAGGACCGACTCGCATGTGGTCGACCATCCATGTAGTCATTCTTGTGTCACCACCGGTCCGTGATTTCAACGGTTCGAAGCTAGCCTCGGCCCGACGTCGGTACTCTTCGCGACACACCCGATTTTCTCAGAGCGGACATCAAGGTTGTCGACGGATCCCGATAGCGTGAAAGGCCGTGATTCCCGAGCGACTCCAACCCGTTCTCGATCAGGTGCGGCCGCTCGCGCAACGCTTCGATGCCGCTGGCGCACGCATCTACCTGGTCGGTGGAGTGGTGAGAGACCTTCTCTTGGGAAAGGAGCTTTCGGGGGAGCGTGACATCGATCTGACCACCGATGTGGTCCCGAGCGAGACGAAGCGGATTCTCGGCGGATGGGCCGACGCGCTCTGGACGCAGGGTGAGCGTTTCGGGACGATTGGTTGTCGTAAGGACGGGTGGACCTACGAGATCACCACCCACCGGGCAGAAGCGTACGATCCCGATTCCCGTAAACCCTCGGTCGAGTTCTCCGGCGCTGTAGAAGCCGATCTCTCGCGAAGGGACTTCACGGTCAATGCCATGGCGCTGGCTCTACCGGAGCCAAGGCTCATCGATCCTTTCGATGGGGCAGGTGATCTGGCGGCGTCGGTGCTCCGGACGCCATTGTCGCCACAGGAGTCATTCAATGACGACCCGCTCCGCATGTTGCGCGCGGCCAGGTTCGTCTCGGGATATGGCTTCACGCCCGACGACAGCCTGATCGCCGCGGTCACCGAGATGCGCGAGCGACTGAAGATCGTGTCTGCCGAGAGAATCCGCGATGAGTTCGACAAACTCATGGTGGTTGATGATCCGTCAGCCGGTCTCTGGTTCATCGTTGACACCGGACTCGCGGATCAGTTCTTGCCCGAACTCGGGGCGTTGCGACTCGAGCAGGACCCGATCCATCGCCACAAAGATGTGCTCACCCACACGATTGCGGTTGTATCGAACACCAGCCCCGATCGCATCCTGAGACTCGCAGCACTGTTCCACGATGTTGGAAAACCGAGGACGCGTTCTTTCGAAGGTGGCGGCGTCTCGTTTCACCACCACGAGGTTGTCGGTGCGCGGATGACCCGCGAGCGGATGCGTGCGCTGCGGTATTCCAACGAAGACATCGAGGCAGTCAGCAAACTCGTGTACCTGCACTTGAGGTTTCACACCTATCAGATGGGTTGGACCGACAGCGCGATCCGACGTTTCGTCCGCGACGCGGGGCCGCTATTGGGTGAGTTGATCGAACTGACCAGGTGTGATTGCACGACGCGCAACGAACGCAAGGCCCAGGCGCTGTCCAGGCGGATGGACGAACTCGAGCATCGCATAGCGGATCTCCGCGCACGCGAGGAACTTGCTTCCATCCGGCCTGAGTTGGACGGTCAGGCGGTGATGGAGAGGTTGGGAATCGGCCCGGGGCGCGAGGTGGGCGAAGCGCTCAGATTCCTGCTGGACCTACGTCTCGATGAAGGTGAACTGGGTGCCGATGAGGTCGGACGCCGCCTGGACCAGTGGTGGGCTGAGAAGCATCTGGCCTGAGTCGAACCGCTCCATCGTGTTGATCAGTTCCCCTCTTTGCGGGCGCGCAGGATCAGAGTCGCGGGAACCTTCGTCATGATTTCATTCCAGATCTCACTACGAGGACCACTGCCGGGTTCGGGTTCGAGGAGTGTGTCGACTCTGAAGTTGGCTCTGACGAGGCTGGTGAAGATCTCCGAGATGGTCCGGGGAAAGACCCCTGAGTTCCCGGTCCCGGAACTGGGACGTCGGGCTGACGTGAAGTACGGCTTGGCCACCTTGGTACCGGTACCCCCATCGACATTGACATCGACATCGACATCGACCATCGTCCAAACGGGGTGGGGGAGCGATATGACGAACGGGCACCCGGTATGAAGGACCCGGTGGACTTGTCGGAACACCCTGTCGAGATCATCCACGGTCGATAGCGCATAGATGCTGAGAACAGCGTCGATTGTGTCGGCACGTACAAATGCCAGATCGGCAAGGTCATTCAAGCGCAGTTCGACCTTGACCTCTTCGTTTTCGCAGTTTTCCCGTGCCCGGTCGAGGCGATCGGTCGAGGGATCCACCGAAATGACGTGCGCGCCTTGGCGGGCCATGGCAATTGCTGAGTGACCCGATCCCGCCCCCAACTCGAGGATCCGTTTTCCTTCGACATTCCCCAAGAGTCGCAACACCGACTCATCGGCAATGTCCGGGCCGTAGGTGACACGGTCGAACGACAGCGTGGTTCCGTCTGGAAATGAGCTTGGATGAACAACAGGCACCCCTGCAGATTCAGGGGTGCCTGTTGGGAAGAGCTCACCGGGTTGGGCTTGGCCGCCCTCTGTGCTGTTGATCAGGTTGTCGTTGATCACATTGTCATTGGCCACATTGTCGGACATCACATGAGTTTCCCGCATTCGGATGCCCGGAGCGGGGACCTCTGTCCAACAGGGGTCAGTCGGTACCGGTGGCGAACTCCTCGACCATGCGCTGGGCTACATCGTCGTGGTACTGAACCGGCGGGCTCTTCATGAAGTAGGCGGACGGTCCCAGCAGTGGTCCGCCGATGCCGCGGTCCATAGCGATCTTGGCGCATCGCAGGGCATCGATGATCACTCCCGCCGAGTTAGGGGAATCCCCGACCTCGAGCTTGAGCTCCAGATTTTATGGGACGTCACCGAAGTTGCGTCCCTCGAGTCGGACGTAGGCCCATTTGCGGTCGTCCAGCCAGGCCACATGGTCGCTCGGGCCGATGTGGACATCGTCCGCGTCGATTCCGTGGTGGATCTGACTGGTCACCGACTGGGTCTTCGAGATCTTCTTCGACTCGAGCCTGTCGCGTTCGAGCATGTTCTTGAAGTCCATGTTTCCGCCGACGTTGAGTTGGTACGTGCGGTCGAGAACCATGCCGCGGTCTTCGAAGAGTCTGGCGAGAATGCGGTGAACGATTGTTGCGCCGACCTGGCTCTTGATGTCGTCACCGACGATGGGAACACCTGCCGACTCGAACTTGGCTGCCCATTCGGGATTGGACGCAATGAACACGGGAATTGCGTTGACGAAGGCCACACCGGCATCGATAGCTGCTTGGGCGTAGTAGCACTGCGCTTCTTCGGAACCGACCGGGAGATACGACACGAGCACATCGGCTTGGGTGGAGCGCAGTACTTCGGCCACATCCACCGGTTCCACGGGCGATTCCGTGCAGGTTTCGCGGTAGTACTTGCCGAAACCATCGAGGGTGGGTCCGCGGTCGACCGTGACACCGAGATCACCGACGTCGGCAAACTTGATGGTGTTGTTCTGGCTCGCCCAGATGGCCTTGCCCACATCCAGACCGACTTTCTCGGCGTCCACATCGAATGCAGCGACGAGTTCGATGTCGCGGATGTGATAGCCACCGAGCTCGACATGCATCAGGCCCGGGACCTCATCGGTCGGATCGGCGTTCTTGTAGTACTCCAGGCCCTGGATGAGCGAACTCATACAGTTGCCTACGCCCGCAATTGCCAGACGGATCTTGGTCATTGTGTTGTTCCTCCTGTGGTGGAATTGAGCACGGTTGTGCCGAAAGGCTCGACAGCGGTCCGTTCGAGGAGCATGTCCAGCCATGTGATGGTGCTGTTCAGGGTCGTGATGTCGTGTTCTTCGAGGGACGACAGGAATGGGTCCGATGACCGTGGGGTGGTGCGTTCGGTCAGGTCACGCAGGCGGCCGGTGAGTTGGTGACGACGTGTCTCGAACATCAGTTTGCGCTGCTGCGGCTCCAGGTGGCGTGCGAAGGCAACCCGGAGGTTGAATGCCCGGTCGTCATCGGACTCATTGAGAAGTAGGCCAACGAGGCGGTCACGACCACCATCGGTTATCCGATAGACCTTTTTGCCACGTCGACCCCGCTCGCGTGAAGCCTTGGCAAGAACATCGTTGTCGACCACTGATGCTGCGGTTCTGAACGCGGCGAGTTCACCGCTCAGCGCTCCGGTCATCGGGCTGGTCGGATTTGAAAGGCCGAGTGTCCTGACCGCTTCGACCGATCCGTTTCGTTCGAGGCGGGCGAGTGCCGGGTAGAGCGAGCCGAATGACACGCTTATCGCGGACCCGGGAAGTTCACCGAGTTTCTTCTTCAGTTCGTAGCCGTGCACATCACCGTTCATGAGAAGGCCAAGAATGGCCATATCCATGGTTGATGCGGGTTTTGAAGGTTTAGACATATCGCCTCGATATATCGAATCGTGACGAGTAGGTTTCCCCGGCGGCACCGGCTCTGTCAACTCGCGTTCGACCGAGGTACTCCTGTGCGAAATCCCGAGGCGGTTTGTCCACTTGGACGGAACTTGTCGCGCTGATAAACGCCATGGAACGGCCGCTAGCCTTACGACGTGGGTGTTGGACCGATGACCTTCCGGGGTGCGCGTGCGGGGGTCCCCCGCGAGGTTGACTACCGGCTGGCGCGCCAGGCCCTCATTTCCGAATACCGCAAAGGGCGGATTGCACCGCATGAAGTCTGCGATGCCCATCCAGAGCTACGGCGAGCGGCACGGGAGTGTAGTGAGGTCTCCACACGTGACTGCCCAATCTGTGAAGCCGCGAAGTTGGTGCTGGTCTCGTACGTGTTCGGACCGAGGCTTCCGGCTTTCGGCCGGTGCATCACGTCGAAGTCGGAACTGCGGAAATTCGTCGGTAAGACGGGTGACTACACCTGCTATGTGGTGGAGGTCTGTCCAGACTGTTCGTGGAACCACCTGACTCGCTCGTTCGTGTTGGCACCCGCTGGTGATTCCCGCGCAAGGCGTCAATCCGGGCGCTGAGAACGAGTCTGATCGAAGATGGCAAAGAAGCGTCAGCGCTCTGGCGGTGAACACAGGAACAGAGAAAGCCGCCGGGGCAAGGGTCAGAGCAAGGGCCAAGCCCAAGAAAAGATCAAACGGCGCAATTTCATGTGGCGTTGGAGGCGCTCGTTGTATCTGATGGGGCTGATGTCGATCTTGGCGGTAGCCGGTGTCGGGTACGTCTTTTCGAGTGTTCCACTCCCGGACACCGATCCACCGATGGAGCAGACGACATTCATATGTGCGGGTGAAGTCGCGACTGGTTGCAATGGTGACAACTCCATTGCACAACTTTCGGGCGGCGTCGACCGGGTCAATGTCACCTACGACCAGCTGCCTTCGGTCCTGATCAATGCGGTGGTGGCCGCTGAAGACCGGGGCTTCTTCGATCATGGTGGTGTTGACCCGATCGGTATCGCCAGGGCGTTCTGGGCAAATGTGCGAAGCGAGGACGTTCAGCAGGGTGGTTCAACCATCACCCAGCAATACGTGAAGAACGTATATCTGACCCAGGAACGGACATTCAGCCGAAAGATCCGTGAAGCCGCGCTGGCGGTGAAGATCGAGCGTGAACTGCCCAAGCAGGAAATTCTGCTGCGGTATCTGAATGCCATCTATTTTGGCCGAGGGGCCTACGGGGTACAGGCTGCATCCAAGACGTATTTCGGGGTGGACGTCGAGCAGTTGACACTATCGGAGGCCGCGTACCTGGCCGGTCTTATCCGATCGCCGGAAACCGCTGACGCAGGTCTCCCCGAGGCGGATCCGCGCGCCAAGACACAACGTGACACAGCGACGCAAAGACGGAACTCCGTGCTCGACGCCATGCTCCAAGAGGGCTACATAAGTCAGAGCGATCATGCCAAGGCAGCTGCCTCGGGTTGGGACAATGTTGTTCCCAGATCACAGCAGACCAACTATGGCCGAGTTGCGCACCCCGAGTTGGGTACGAACTTCTGGATCGACTACGTGCTCCGATGGCTCACCTCCACCGGTGGTTTCTCCGATGCGGAGGTGTACGGCGGCGGGTTGAGGGTCTACACGACCCTCGATTTCGAGATGCAGGCACAGGCAATCGAAGCGGTGACGAGCACGTTGAACCGGCCTGGTGATCCTCAGGCAGCGCTGGTTGCGATTGACGATCACGGTCGGGTGAGAGCGATGTTGGGAGGTCTTGATCACGACGCGTCTCAGGTCAATCTCGCCGTTGGTGTCGAAGGTGGCGGAACAGGTCGCCAGCCGGGCTCGTCGTTCAAACCCTTCGCCCTTGCCGAGGCGCTGAAACAGGGGATGTCCCTAACGACAACATACAACTCGCCCTCGTCGATGAAATTCACAGATCCCGACACGGGAGAGGTGTGGAAGCCCTCGAACTACGCGGACGCGGCGATGGGCAATCTGAATCTGGTCCAAGCCACGCAATGGTCTTCGAACACCGCATACGCCCAACTGGTCATGGATGTGGGGGTCCAGAACGTCGTCAGTCTTGCCCACAGAATGGGTGTCACGGCTGAGCTGCCGGTGGTGCCGTCCGTGGTTCTCGGTACAGGAAATGTGTCGGTGCTTGATATGGCTTCGGCGTACTCGACCCTGGCCGATCGTGGTGAGCACATCAAACCGATAGTGGTCACCCGGGTCACGGATTCGAAGGGGACCATTCTCTACGAGGCGGACGGGGCCAAGGAACGGGTGCTGACCGAGGAGGTTGCAGACTCCGTCAACTGGACCCTGAACCAGGTGGTTGAACGCGGCACCGGAATATCGGCCAGATTCGACCAGCCGTCGGCGGGAAAGACCGGAACGACCGAGAACTACCGTGACGCATGGTTCGTGGGCTTCACCTGCAAGATGACAGCAGCGGTGTGGATGGGATATCCGGGTCAGTCGGAATCAGAACCGCGGTACATGGACAACGTCCACGGACAGGTCGTAACGGGAGGGTCGTTCCCGGCGGAGATCTGGCGGAAGTTCATGACCGATGCAACCGACGGCCTCGAATCGTGCCCGTTCGAGAGACCGTCGATGGCGCCCGCTTCCAGTAACGGGCCGCCTTCGCAAGCTCAGACGTCGGGTACCACTCCCTCGACCTACGTGACGACCACGATTGCCGGTGGATCACGCTCGACAACGACATCTACCGTTGCGCCAGTCACCACGACTACGGCAGCGCCCTCGACCAGCACGACCGCCGCTGAAACCCCCGGTGGCGGTGCCCCGCCATAACCTTTTCACCTCGTCTTCACCCCGTTGAGAGTTTGTCGCGCTTGGGATTCTGCGCTGTAACATGGCTCTACCGCTGGCAGCCGAGGGGCGCTGGACGGGAAGGAGGCATGTCATGGCCGGAAAGATGACAGTCCCCGTTGTTCGCGGCCGAAAGGTCCGAAACGGCGCGGACCCACTTGTGATGGTGACGGCATACGACGCGCCGGGTGCCCGGATGGTCAGTGCCGCGGGAATTGACATCATCTTGGTGGGTGACTCGCTTGCGATGGTCGTACTTGGTTACGACGACACCCTTCAGGTGACCATCGATGACATGGCTCATCACACGGCAGCGGTTGCCCGTGTAGGGCCAAATCCATTGATCGTGGCAGACCTGCCATGGATGAGTTACCACGTTTCGCCTGCAGAAACGGTCCATAACGCAGCAAAGCTGATTCGTGCCGGAGCCCAGGCCGTCAAACTGGAAGGCGGGCGCAAACGCCTGCCGATGATCGAGGCGATTATCGATGCCGAGGTCCCCGTCATGGGCCACATCGGCCTCACACCACAGTCGATCCATGCCATGGGTGGCTTCAAGGTGCAGGGCCGTCAGCATGATGCGGCAATGGAGTTGGTCGATGATGCAGTTGCGCTGGTCGACGCTGGCTGCTTTTCGATTGTGCTCGAGGGTGTACCCGATGAGGTGGCCCGTATGGTGACCGATGCTGTCGATGTGCCAACCGTCGGTATCGGTGCGGGGATCCACTGCGACGGACAGGTACTCGTCTTCCACGATGTGCTCGGTATAGAGGATCGCATCACTCCCAAATTCGTACGCCGGTACGCATCGTTACGCGCTTTGGGCGTCGACGCGCTGGAGACATTTGCGTCTGATGTCCGCTCACGTCGCTTCCCCGCCGCCGAGGAGAGCTACCACCTCACCGGCGACGCTGCGAAGACGCTCGGACTGTATGGCCGGACTGCGGATTCCGCCTGACCGACAGGGCCAGGGTCTCGACCAGATCAACCGTTGGGTGTCACACCGTCTTGCCAGACTGGCGGCGCAGAGACTGATTGATGCAGCGATTGATTGACGAATAGATCAAAGCTGAAAATCAAAGCCGAAGTGCCGTATGGGAATCCGTCGGACGAAGTACTACTATCGCCGAGTTCAATTGAACCCTGCCCCGAAGGTCGGGGCCCCGCATATCAGAGCGGGTCCAGAGGGAGGTGATGCTCGCCGTGCGAGCTTACGAACTGATGATCATCTTTGATTCCGACGTCGACGAAAGTGGTGTGTCGGAACAACTCGAAGGTGTGAACAAGCAGGTGGTCGCCGGTGGTGGTGAAATTGCAACCACCGACAACTGGGGTCGTCGGCGCTTTGCCTACGAGATCAACCACAAGACCGAGGGAACCTACGTGGTCCTCGAGATCGTCACGGAGGCCCGTGACCTGCACGACTTGGAACGGTCGCTGCGTCTCGCGGACGAGGTCGTCCGCCACAAAGTGATCCGTCTGCCCGATCACGAGGCCGCCAAACGCGGTCTGATTGGGGAGGCATCCCCGGCAACAGCCGGATAGGGAAGGAGCCTCTGATGGCAGTAGGTAACAGTGTCGTGTTGGTTGGAAATTGCACGCGTGACCCGGAACTCCGGTTCACCCCGAGCGGTCAGGCGGTCGCGACTTTCGGACTGGCGGTCAATCGCCGCTGGCAGAACCGTCAGACCCAGGAGTGGGAAGAGGCGACCTCGTTCTTCGACGTCACCTGCTGGCAGCAGATGGCCGAGAACGTGGGCGAGTCTGTTGTCAAAGGCACCCGCGTGGTGGTGACGGGACGTCTCGACCAGAGGTCATGGGAGACGGAGCAGGGTGACAAGCGTTCGAAGGTGGAGGTTGTTGCCGACGAGGTGGCGCCAAGCTTGCGATACGCGACAGCGATGGTAACGAAGAACGAACGTCGTGGTTTCGAGGGCGAGGGTGCACCTGCAAGGTCGGCACCCGAGGTACCCAGCGACTACGGATCTGACGAGGAGCCCTTCTGATGGCAAAGGCAGCGCCGAGGCGCGGTAAGAACAAAGACAACGCACGCCGCAGTAAGAAGAAGGTGAGCGTTCTCACGCAGGAACGGGTTGAGTACGTCGATTACAAAGACGTGAACCTGCTGCGTCGTTTTGTTTCAGATCGGGCAAAGATCCGGGCACGTAGGGTGACGGGGAACGACGCCCAGCAGCAACGCGAGATTGCCAGAGCAATCAAGAACGCGCGTGAGATGGCTCTGATCCCCTACACGAACCGTTTGACCACACAGAGGGGTGGAGGACGTGACCGTGGTGAACGTGGAGACCGCGGAGATCGTGGCGACCGCGGAGATCGTACTGACCGTGGCGATTACGAAGGCCGTTCACATCATGCACCGCGGTCCGATGACACCGCTCGTGATGAGAGTTCCGAAATCGAAAGTTCGGTACTGAGCGAGACACAGGTGGTCGAGACAGGGGTGGTCGAGACGGAAGTCGTCGATACCAATGACATCGCGGAGGTGGAGGAGTAGATGAAGGTACTTCTTCGCACGGATCTGGACGGCGTTGGCAAGAGAGGCGATCTTGTCGACGTGGCGGACGGATTCGCACGTAATTACTTGGTGCCCAAGGGGTTTGCCATCAAGGCAACCGCCGGCATTGAGAGCCAAGCAGCGGCAATGCGCCGTTCACGCGATCTCAAGGATGCCGCCGATCGTGGTTCCGCAGAGGAGATCGCCAGGGTCCTCGTGCCCACGGTGATCAGGATCGGAGCGCGTTCCGCGGCCGAAGGAAAGCTTTTCGGGTCGGTCACGGCAGCCGATGTGGTCAACGCTGTGACCGAGCAGACGGGTATCGAACTTGATCGCAAGTCGCTTCGCATGGACGAACCGATCAAGAGCCTCGGTACACATCTGGTGCCTACGAAACTGCATGCCGACGTTGAGTTCGCAATTACGGTCGAGGTCGAATCAGCCTGACTTGGCGAGCACTTCCATTTGCCTGCAGATGGAAAGGCTGAACGCTGGTTGATTGAACCAGGTTGGGTTGCACGCTGGTCAGAGGGGGTACGCGTCCCCTCTGACACGGCGGCGCCCAACTTCGGGTGAGATTCCAGGTGGAAACGTGTGGGCATGCCCACGGCGAGTCAACATCGCGTTGGTGGTCATGAACGACGTCTATATGGATGTCATACAGCGCCGTTATCCTGGTCTCATCACAGTCAGGTCTGACCACAGCTATTTCACAGGTTTTCCCCAAAGATTCTCGGGTTATCTCCCTTACGATCCCCAGCCCGGATGAGGCATTCTGAGGTCCGATGAGTGATCTGAACACTGAAGACGTGTCCGTCGCCCGGGCGGCACGTCAGGCTGGGCGCGTCCCGCCCAGCAATCTCCAAGCCGAGGAGTCGTTGCTGGGTGCGATGTTGTTGTCGAAAGACGCAATTGCCGTCGCATCGGAGATCCTTTCAGCAGAGGACTTCTACAAACCGGCCCACGGCCACATCTACGACGCCATAGCGGCGCTGAATGGTTCGGGAGAACCAGCAGACCCCGTGACCGTGGCGGAAGAACTGCGTCGGGCCGGTCTCCTCGATGCGATCGGTGGTCCGGCAGTTCTGGTCCACCTCCAGTCAGCCACGCCGGCCACATCAAATGCGCAGCGCTACGCACGGATCATCGAGGAACACGCTCTGCTGCGTCGCCTCATCCGAGTTGCCGGTGAAATTGCCGAGGCAAGTTACGGACTGCCCGAAGATGTGACGAAGGTCGTGGATCACGCCGAGTCGCTCGTCTTCCAAGTGGCTCAGCGACGTGTCACCGACACGATGGCACCCATTCACGATCTTCTCGACGCGAACCTGGATCGGCTGGAGCACCTGTATGAACGTGGTGAGGCGATCACCGGATCGCCCACGGGTTTCGTCGACCTTGACGAACTGACCTCCGGACTTCAACCCAATGCCCTCTATGTGCTCGGTGCACGCCCATCGGCCGGCAAGACAGCGCTGGGTCTGTGCATTGCTACGAACATTGCGCTGGAGGCGGACAAACCGGTGTTGGTGTTCTCGCTGGAGATGAGCCAACTCGAACTGACCCAGCGCATGCTGTGCGCCGAGGCGCGTGTCGACTCACGCAAGGTCCGTAACGGCAACCTCAACGAATCCGATTGGGCCAAGATTGCCCATGCCACAGGCAGGCTGGCCGAGGCACCGATCTGGATCGACGACAACCCCAACCTGACGGTCATGGAGATTCGCTCAAAGGCCAGGCGTCTCAAGGCCCGCATCGGGGACCTGGGCCTGGTCGTGGTCGACTACCTGCAACTCATGACCGGTCGCAGTTCCGCAGAAAGCCGACAGGTCGAAGTGTCTGAGATCAGTCGTGGCCTCAAGATCCTCGCACGCGAACTGGAATGTCCTGTACTGGCGCTGTCGCAGCTCTCTCGTGGCCTCGAGATGCGCAGTGACAAACGGCCGATGCTTGCCGACTTGCGGGAGTCTGGATCCATCGAACAGGACGCTGACGTGGTCATGTTCATCTACCGCGACGAGGTCTACAACCCCGACTCTCCAGATCGTGGTACAGCGGAGATTCACGTGAGCAAACACCGCAACGGACCGACGGGCATGGTGCGCTTGGCCTTCCTCGATCATTACACCAAGTTTGCGAATATGGCGCGTGGCGCCTGAACGCACTGAATCGAGCCGACGGCTGGGACTGATTGAAACTTCACGACACACGTAGAAAATTGCCCCAAGTGACGCACTTCACAGAAATTTCAAACGTGTGGTCTGACCTGCCGAAACGTAACCATATGTTGAAATTGTGGCAATTGTTTCAAAACGAAGACATTGTGATGACGATAGAAAGTCGATCTGGTTCTGAGGGCCACCCCCACCCCCCAGGAGGACCGACATGCACCGTCTCCCAAATCGACTGGCCATCGCGAGCGTCATACTCGCTGTAGTGATCGGCCTCACGGCAAGCAGCCTCGCAGACAACAACGCCGAGGCCGAGCCAACCACAACCGTTGCCACAGTCGTGGCTGGTGGATCGGGTTCGTCTGCCGGACAGGACGACCTTCTCTTTGTGCACCTGGATGACGCGCCGGAACGCATCGGCGATCTGCAACGTCTGGTTCACGAAGAAGCAGTCATTACGCAGCTTGAAGCCGAGGAAGCGGCCGCCGCACAAGCTGCTCTCGAAGCGGAACAGGCGGCAGCGGCACAGGCGAAGGCCGAAGCTGATGCAAAGGCAGCGGCAGAAGCTGCAGCGCGGGCCCAAGCCGAGGCGCAGGCAGCGATAGCCGCTGTACCTCCGCCCGCTGCGCCGCAGCCGAGTGGTCCGCCAGCCCCTCCGGTTGCCCAAGGGAGTGTTTGGGATCGCCTGGCTCAGTGTGAGACCGGTGGAAACTGGGCCACAAACTCTGTGCCCGGCTTCAGTGGCGGTCTCGGTTTTGCCAACAGCAGTTGGGACGCCTTCGGTGGCCGTCAGTTCACCGCCTATGCATGGCAGGCATCCCGTGATCAGCAGATCGTGGTTGCTGAGCGGATTCTCGCCGCTGTCGGTTGGCGTGCGTGGCCCGGTTGCACGGTGAAGCTCGGCTTGCGCTGACGGTCAAGCCTTGATCCGGGTGTCTTGATCAGGGTGGCTCGAGCCAGGGATCTTCATCGAGCACGCCGATCAGAACGCCCCGATCCGAACACTTTGATCCCGACTTCGGATACGTAGAGAGCTACCGTCATTGCGATGGGCTCCACTGGATTGCGCCCGCATCAGAGATCTGTCCTCGGCGGAGTCCTGCTGTTATTGGTCGGAGCCCTGTTGGTGGCCTTGCTCGTGGATCGCAGCGGCAAGGTGTCAGACGGCAATGCACACGCCGATGTCTCCGGGCCGTTCATTGCGGCGTACCGCCGGAGTCTCGAGGCGACTTACGCCGTCGAGGGTGAATTCACCAGGACGATGGCGGATGGTCGGACGCTTCGGTCGGGCGTCTTGATCGCGCAGAGGCCACCGGACTGGATTCGTCGTCAATTGGGTGGAGCATCGGGGGCCATAGGTGGACGCACCCTCAACTGTTCCACAACGCCGAGCGGCGAGTTTGTGTGTGGTCAAGGGACGGAAGCTTCGCCATATGCCGATGATGTCGAATACCGAGTTGAAATCATCGCTTCGTACTTCGATCCGGTGTCGCCTCCGGTGTACCGGGTAGAGAGCACGTCGCAGGGTTGCTACCACCTTGAACTGGTTCGCCAGGTGCCGGACCCGTCGTATGGTGAGCGCAGTGTCATGTGTTTTGACGAGCTGACGGGTGCGATGTCGAGGTTCGAGTTGCAACGGGCCGACGGATCAACCGACTTGGTCGAAGCAGTTACTATTCGTCAACCGACCGATCTGGACTTCACGGTGAACCGCAATTCAGCGTTTGATCAGCGAAACGACGATCTACAAGGTGCTCAGTCCGGCTCCACGGTCTTCAGCCCTGAGACATCTCCGGTGCCCGTGACGACCGAGTAGATGCATGTCGGATCGACCGACGGGCAACATGTGGCGACCGAACGACGGGCAGCGTCGGGAAATGTCGACGCTGATTGAATGCCAGAAGACGAAGGGCAGAGGTCGCGGAGGCGCTGGTACCTTTTCAAGCACCATTGGCGATGCACTACGAAAATGCGACCTCTGCCTTCATCCCAGTCTGTCGATGGGGGCGAAACCATCAACTGGTAGATCATCGTCTGAAGTGGCACGGGACTTGAGCAGAATGGATTGTCCGAGTTGTCTCGGTGATCATCGACATGGGAGGCCGACTTGTTTCTCGGTGAAGATCTACTGGCATGGCTGACACTGGCGATTGGTGGGGCACTTGCCGTGGGTACGGTTCTGGCGCTGATCAGGCCACACGAGAATCCCGAAGGCGGAGAACTTGTGCGACCACCGCTGGGCAGAAGCATTGTGATGATTGCTCTAGGCCTGATCGCATCGATTTGGGGGCTGGCGAGCCTCGTCGCCGGTTGACGATCCCCGGTCTTTGATGTCCTTCAGATACAGAGATTTTTCCAGTAGAACTCCAATTTGTTCGAGCGGTCTGTCACTAATGTCAAGTATGATCACTTACCAAAAGGGTACGGAACTTATCTGAAGTACTCCTACAACCTTTGGACGGGGAGGGGATCTCATGACTGCGACATCGGACGAGGGATCATCTGCAGATGGGTCTTCGAATGGTTCTTGTGAACCTGCGGATGTTGGCGGGCCCGCAGATGCTGAACCCGACCCTGTGTGGGTTCGGGCTCCGCGTCAGGCACGGAGCCAAGAGACATTTGACCGGTTTGTGACGGCCACGGCTGACCTGGTCGACGAGAGGCCGTTCGACCAGGTCACCGTCGCGGACATTGTCCGGCGCGCGGAACGGACAGTCGGTTCGTTCTATGCCCGCTTTGATGACAAATACGCCGTTCTCTACGAGGTCGTCAGGCGACGCGATGAGGTTGTGCGCGCCAGCGTCGCGTCGTTCTGTGCCATCGAACGATGGGTTGGAGTGACCCTCGAGGATTTCATAGCTGAGGCGGTACGCCTGAACGTTGTGGCCTACAGACGGTCGCCCAGAGTCCTTCAGACGGCTGTCTATCTCGCGGCCTCCGATGAGCGGTTTGGAAACCTGCGCAGGGCCTCTCTGCAGTTCTGCGCGGAAGCGCAGAAGGACTTTCTGCTTTCCCGGAGCAACGAAATAAAACGAGCTGACGTGCCACGAGCGTCAGATCAGATTTTCGAGATCATGACCACAACCCTCGAACACGAGCTCTTGTTCGGTCAGTTCACCACATCGTCCCCCGAGTCGGATGCGGACGTAATCAAGGACATCACCGAACGGTGCCTGTCGATCTTGGGGCTTTCCGACAACGCCTACTAGAGCGAATTCGCCGACCGACGCCATCTCGGCTTTTTATCTCGCACGGTTCAACACGTGGTCACCCGAATACGTGGTCAAGTGGATGAGCCGCGCTGTGAATTCGGTGACACCATCTAAGTGATGGATGGACAACTGATCTGATATCCGTATAAGGTATTGCCATCTTCAAATGACCATCGGAACCACAGTAGTTCCGACCAATCTGACCGGCAGTGGTCTCGACCAGTCCAACGAGCTACTGATCGGTCTCTTGTAGTTCATCAGTTGATCAATTCAACAGACAGCTCATCAAACGAGGTAGCCGGGAGGGCACTGACATGAGCGACGCAGACAAGGGTGGGCAGGGACCCGCCAAATCCAATGGCAACGGAGCTATCTCGGCTCCTTCGGACACTGTTTCACGGCGTGCCGCCGTTGGAATGCTCGTTGGTGGCGCCGTCGTTGGTGCCGTCGGTGGTGCCGTCGGTGGCCGCATCGGAACATCGAGCAGCAGCGCGGGCAATCTCGATGAGATCATCAGCGCGCGTGGCTTCGACGGCAACTGGGCCCCACAGGCACTGAAGACCTTTGTGCCACCGGGCAAGTTCGACCCCTACTACATCATGGCGTCAGGTGGTCACTCAGGCCAGATGTATGTGATCGGTGTTCCCTCGATGCGTCTGCTCAAGACCATCGCCGTCTTCACCCCTGACGCATGGCAGGGTTACGGATTCGGTGGTGATGCCGGTGAGGTCGTTCTCGACGCGGGCAGCAACCCCGACTTCAGCAACCCGCTTCGTTGGGGCGACACGCACCACCCCGGTCTGTCCGAGACCAATGGCGATTACGACGGTCGCTGGGTCTACATCAATGACCGCGCCAATGGTCGTATCGCAATGGTCGACCTCCGAGATTTCAAGACCAAAGAGATCTTCGACATCCCGAACCTGGGTACTTCGCACGGCGGTTGTTTCGTAACCCCCAACAGCGAGTATGTCCACATCTCGTCGATGACCCCGATTCCCTTCCGGGAGCCCAACTTCTTTGCACCGCTCTCGGAGTACAAAGAGAAGTACCGTGGTGCGTCGACTTGGCTGGCCATCAATCCGGAAACCGGTCGTTTCGACAAGGACCGGAGCTTCCAGGTGGAGCTGCCTCCGTACACCCAGGACCTTGCCGACTCCGGCAAGGCATCCAGTGACGGGTTTGGTTTCATCAACTCGTACAACACCGAGATGGCTGTCGGTGGCAACATGAATGAGGACGGAAGCCTGAACCCGAAGGGTTCACTCGAGTCCACCTCGATCACCAACGACTACGACTACCTGCATGTGATCGACTGGAAGAAGGCCGAGAAGGTCATCGAGGCTGGCAAGTTCACCGACGTCAACGGGATGCGGATGATCAATCTCCAGACAGCCGCGGACGAGGGTGTGCTTCATTTCATCCCAGAACCACGCAACCCTCACGGTGTCGACGTCAACCCGACCGGTGACTACATCGTCGTGTCCGGAAAGCTCGATCCTCACGCCAGCATCTACTCGATCGAGAAGATCAAGAAGGCGATCGAGGAGAAGGACTACGAGGAGAAGGACCCGTTCGGTGTCCCAGTTCTCAAGTTCGAATCCTGCCTCGAGGCGCAGGTCGAACTTGGCCAGGGTCCACTTCACAACCAGTACGACGATCGCGGCAACGTCTACACGTCTCTGTTCATCGACAGTGCCGTTGCCAAGTGGACCCTCGGTCCGAAGGCCGGTGGCGAAGCAGCGGCCAACCCGTTCAAGAAGGTGGA
>CAYQFM010000009.1:0-3753 GCA_964416735.1 uncultured Iamiaceae bacterium
TGACCACCCTGGGCGGCTTTGCGTCCCTGGATCCAAATGATGTGGTTGCCCGGTTTGGTGCGCAAGGGCAGCGAGCCCACCGCCTTGCACGTGGTCTGGATGAATATCCACCGGCGGCTGTGGCTTCGCCACCCGAACTGAGCGTCATAAGGGCGATCGACCCTCCGGCTACCCGTGCAGATCAGGTTGCCTCTGCTGCCAAGGTGCTGGCCGACGAACTGCAGGAGCGACTCGAACAGCGTGGCCTGGCATGCACGCGGGTGTGCATTGTGGCCGAGACGGAACACGGTGAACGACTTGAGCGACTCTGGCGTCATGAGGGAACTCTCACCCCGGCAGCGATGGTCGAACGACTCCGATGGCAACTCGATGGATGGCTCACGGGGTCGGCGGCTTCACGGCCGACGGCCGGCGTGAGTTCGATCTCGCTGGTGCCCGACCAGGTCACTGCGGCCCGCGGCCACCAACTCGGTCTGTGGGGTGGCCGCAGCGGAGCAGACGCCAGAGCCGTACGTGCTGTGGCTCGGGTGCAGGGAATGCTCACCCACGATGCAGTTCTGGCTCCTCGACCGAGTGGTGGTCGTGGTGCTGCTGAAGCGTTCGTCATGGTCCCTTTCGAGGCGGATGCTTCTCTTGGCCTCCCTGCTGACGACGCCATCCCCTGGCCGGGTCAGATTCCTGCTCCAGCGCCAGCCCGTGTGCATGTGGCAACTCCATCGGTGTTGGTTCCATCGGCGTCACTGCTCGATGCCGACGAAGCGCAGGTGCGGGTGAGTGGACGCGGCATTCTCGGTGCCGATCCTGCTCGGCTTTCGGTGGACGGTGGTCCGTGGTGCGATGTTGAAGCCTGGAGCACCCCATGGCCACTGGATGAACGGTGGTGGGATCCCACGCGCCATCGTCGTCGTGCCCGCATGCAGGTTGTGGCGGGCGGAACAGCGTACCTCCTCAGTCTCGAGAGAGGTCGCTGGTGGGTGGAGGCGACATATGACTGAGGTGAACCGTGACTGAGGTGAACCGTGACGTTCCGTATGCGGAACTCCATTGCCACTCCAACTTCAGCTTTCTCGACGGTGCATCGCACCCGGATGAATTGGCAACCGAGGCGGCGCGTCTGGGTCTGGAAGCACTGGCGCTCACAGATCATGACGGTTTCTACGGCGTTGTCCGCTTCGCTCAAGCGGCTCGAACTGTGGGTCTACCAACAGTCTTCGGTGCGGAGGTGACGCTCGGTAGGGTCGATGAATCGGTTGGTGAGCCCGACCCGGGTGCCGGCAAGGATGAGTCCCACCTAATCGTGTTGGCGCGGGATCCACGGGGTTATGCACTGCTGTCCAAGGCAGTCAGCGAGGCGCAGTTGCGTGGCTCCAAGAGGGTTCCGCGAATGTCGCTGTCCGATCTGGCAGAGGTCGGTGGCATTGGTGCATTACCGGCAGATCGCGACCACTGGCTGGTGCTGACGGGATGTCGTAAAGGTGCCGTTCCGGCTGCGTTGGTGGATGCTGGGCCAGCAGCAGCCGCTCATGAACTCGACCGGCTCGTCGACGCGTTCGGGTCGGGCAATGTCGTCGTGGAGTTATGGGACCACGGTGAGCCTCTCGACTCTGCACGCAACGATGCCCTGGTGGAGTTGGCGGTACGGGCGGGTATCGACCCGGTGGCCACGAGCAATGCCCATTACGCCTTCCCGTCCCGTCGTCGTCTGGCCACCGCACTGGCGGCGGTGCGGGCCCGTCGCAGCCTTGATGAACTCGACGGCTGGCTTCCCGCCATGGCGGGAGCACACCTGCGTTCGGGTGCGGAGCAGACCCGGCGCTTTGCCCGTTATCCCGGCGTGGTTGCCAGGGCGGCCGAACTGGGCCTCGAGTGCGCATTCGACCTGGCTCTGGTCGCACCCCGACTGCCACCGTTCCCCTGTCCGGGCGGTACGGACGAGATGACGTATCTGCGACACCTCACGGAGCAGGGTGCCGTTGGTCGTTACGGCCCGCGTTGGGCCGAGAGGGTGTCCGGTGCATGGACCCAGATCGATCATGAGCTCGCCGTGATCGATCAACTCGGGTTTGCGGGGTACTTCCTGATTGTCTGGGATCTGGTGCAGTTCTGTCACAGTCGTGACATCTGGTGTCAGGGTCGGGGGTCGGCGGCGAACTCGGCCGTGTGCTTCTCGCTCGGCGTCACCAGGGCTGATGCGGTTTCACTGGGACTGTTGTTCGAGCGATTCCTGTCCTCGGAACGTGATGGTCCACCCGACATAGATCTGGACATCGAGAGTGACCGACGTGAAGAGGTCATCCAGTACGTCTATGCCAATTACGGCCGTCATGATGCAGCGCAGGTTGCCAATGTCATCACCTACCGGGCGCGTTCGGCGGTGCGGGACATGGCCGGAGCACTCGGACATGCCCCCGGTCAGCGTGACGCGTGGGCGCGACAGGTAGACCGCTGGACCGTTCTCGAAGGTCCGGAAATGCTTGCCGACACCGATATCCCCGCCGATGTGGCTGCTCTGGCGGCGGAGGTGGCCGATTTCCCCCGTCACCTTGGCATCCATTCGGGTGGGATGGTTCTGTGTGACCGTCCGGTGACAGAGGTGTGTCCGGTCGAGTGGGCACGCACCGAGGGTCGCACGGTTCTGCAATGGGATAAGGACGACTGTGCTGCTGTCGGTCTCGTGAAGTTCGACCTGCTGGGTCTCGGCATGCTCTCGGCACTGCACTACTCGGTCGATCTCATCCGTGATGTTTATGGGATAACGGTGGACCTGGCCGCAATCGACCAGGATCCAGCCGTCTACGACATGCTGTGCGAGGCCGACTCGATCGGGGTGTTCCAGGTGGAGAGTCGAGCTCAGATGGCCACTCTTCCCAGGCTGGAGCCGCGTACTTTCTACGACCTGGTCGTTCAAGTGGCGCTTATCCGGCCCGGTCCCATCCAGGGCGGTTCAGTCCACCCCTACATTCGCCGACGTAGAGGCACCGAACCCGTCACCTACCTGCATCCGTTGCTGGAGAACTCCCTGGCCAAGACCCTGGGTGTGCCCCTGTTCCAGGAGCAACTCATGCAGATGGCAGTGGACGTGGCCGGATTCACCCCGGCCGAAGCTGATCGGCTGCGTCAGGCGATGGGTTCCAAACGCAGCCGTGCCCGCATGGAGGCAATGCGGGCGCGGCTGTACGAAGGTATGGCCGAGCGAGGGATCACCGGTGAGGTTGCCGATGCCATCCATGCGAAGTTGGCCGCCTTCGCCGACTTCGGTTTCCCCGAGAGCCACTCCGTGTCGTTTGCCTACCTTGTGTACTCGAGTGCGTGGCTGAAACTGCACTACCCGGCGGCGTTCTACGCGGGGCTCCTGAACGCGCAGCCCATGGGGTTCTATTCGCCACACTCACTGGTTCAGGATGCTCGCCGTCACGGTGTCGAGGTGCGTACCGTCGACATCAACGCTTCGGGTGTGGACGCCACCCTGGAGTCGACAGGCCAGGAGTCGACAGGCCAGGAGTCGACAGATGTGCCGGGCGACATCAACCCTGCGCTGCGGATGGGCTTGGCATCGGTTCGTTCGGTCGGGCGTGGTCAAGCGGAACTGATCGTTGCCGAGCGCAACGGGAACGGTCCGTATGCGAGCCTCGAGGACCTGCGCCGACGCGTTCCGTTCCGTGGAGAAACCCCACCCCGTGGAGAGGCAGGGCCTTCGTCGAGCCTCGACAAGGGCGCTCTCGAGGCACTTGCCACGGCAGGGGCATTCGGTAC
>CAYQFM010000009.1:3763-19243 GCA_964416735.1 uncultured Iamiaceae bacterium
ACCGACGACGTGCCCTGTGGGTGGCGGGTGCGGTTGTCCATGCCGGCCCGGATCGTCTTGCGGGTGTGGTCACGGGGGTCGAGGCACCGCAGCTTCCCGGCTTGAGCGATGCCGAGTTGGCTCAGGCGGATATGTGGGCAACAGGAGTTGCTCCCGACGGGCATCCCACCGTGTTCGTCCGTGAGGATCTCAGAGCCCGAGGGGTGGTGACAGCGGCAGGATTACGTGCTCTGTCGGATGGTTGTCGTGTCCTGGTGGCCGGGGTTGTGACCCACCGTCAACGACCGGCCACGGCGTCGGGTACGACGTTCATCAACCTGGAGGATGAAACTGGACTGGTCAACGTGATTTGTTCGAAGGGTTGTTGGGAGCGTCACCGACGTGTGGCGCGTGGAGCGTCCGCCCTGCTGGTGAGGGGACGACTGGAATCCTTCGACGGGGTTTTCAACGTGATAGCTGAGCGCATGGAGGCACTTTCCGTGCCGGTCGGTACCTCTTCACGGGATTTCCGGTGATCATTCACGCGGAAACGGGCCACAGGACCCATTCACAAGCTCTCGAACAATGCTAGACATCCATGACGAAGGTCACATTGCCATGGATCACGCGTAATATCCCTGGGAGCGGATTGATGCATCTCGACAGTTCACGGCCGAGTACGTCGGTTGTTCACAACGGACATACGAAGATGACCACGGTTGTCGTGGCGATCGTCGCACTTCTTGCTCTGCTGCTGGGAAGTTGTTCTTCAAACGACAACAAGAGCGACGGCGACAAGGCCGCCGCGGATAACACGGTTACGGACGACAACGCCCTTGTCGATGAAGGTGAGCCACAGGAGGGTGGCAATCTCGTTGTTGGCATCACGGCCGAAACCGACGGATGGAATCCCGGCAATGCGACATGGGCCGACTCGGGAAACTTCGTCGGTAGCACCATGTTCGAGCCACTCGGGGTGTTCACCAACGATGGCACGGTTCTTCCCTGGGTGGCCGAGAGTTGGTCGTCCAGCAATGAAAACAAGACATGGACCGTCACCATCCGCAAGGGCATCAAGACACACACGGGCAAAGAACTGACCGCCGAGGACATCCGTGATTCGTTGTTGCTCAACGCAACCGACGGCATAGCCAAGGTCCAGTTCGAGGGAATCATCGAGTCGATCGAAGCGGTCGACACTTACACGACCGAGATCAACCTCACCACGCCATGGGCAACTTTCCAGAACGTGTTCGGCGGGATCTCCGGATACGTGGTGCCATCGGAGATGATCAAGTCTCCGATGAAGGGGAACGGTAAGCGTGACCTGGGTGCTGGTGACCCGATCGGGACGGGCCCTTACAAGTTCTACGAGTGGGACCGTGGTGTTTCGTTGACCGTGAAAGCCTTTGACGGCTACTGGGGTGGCCCTTGCGCTCTGCCTGATCCGGGTGCAGATCTCAAGAAATTCTGTGAAGCCGCAGGTGCGCCGCTTGGCCGACCCAATGGGCCGTTCCTGGAGTCGATCGAGTTCAGGCCGATTCCAGATCCTCTCGAACGCACCACGGCTTTACGCAATGGCGACGTCAACATGATCATGACCAACCGTGCAATTGACGCTGCACAATTGCGAGGCGAATTCCAGGTGGTCAAGGACTATGTGAGCGAGAAGACCATCGTGATGGTCAACTCCGCCCAAGCGCCATTTGACAATGTTCACGCCCGCCGTGCCCTCTCTTATGCGACCAATGCGCAGGCTCTCATCGATGAACTCGACAACGGTGAAGGCATCATCAGAGAAACGTCACCGTTCGGGCAGCGCATGCCTCTGGCGCCGCCAGCGGATCAGACGGGAGCCTTGGAATTCAATCAGGACAAGGCGCGTGAGGAAATTGAGTTGTTCAAGGCCGATACCGGCAAGGCGACGATGTCCTTCACCCTGATCGGTCAGGACGACGTCGAAGAACGGACGATGCTCCAGATGCTCGTCGACCAATGGGCCCAAGTTGGAATCGAAGCGGAAGTGAAGACCAGCCCGCAGACAGCCTTCCTCCTCGGTGTCGTGAGCGGAGAGTTCCAAGCCGCATACTTCCGGAGCTATGGATTCCCCGAGCCGGACTTCGATCAGGTTTTCTTCTCGGAAAAGACCGCCAAGTCCACCCCTGTGGTCAACTTCAGTCGCTACACATCCGATCGGATGGAAGAGAACCTGAGGATTGGTCGACAGTCGACAGATCAGGAAGCAAGAAGAAAGGCGTTCGCCGACATCGTTCTGGAGCGTAACGAGAACGGCCTCGATATCTGGGTGTTCAACACGCCGTATTCGGTCATAGCCGAGAAGAACGTGCGTGGCCTCAACTGGTTCCGGACGTACGCATTCAACATCTTCCAACCAAAACCATGGGTGGGGGGAATGTGGATTACCAGCGGGTCATGAACGTGGGGTTGATGAACGGAATCGTGACCATCCCACCGGACCCTCATCAAATGAGTAATTATTTCCGATAGAAACCAGAGGATTCTGCATCGGGGGGTGCAGATCTCAAAGGAGCTTGCGCATGAGTGCATTTGTCGGTCGTAGGCAGAATCGCATTTCAGTGACGGTGGTTGCCATCGTCGCCCTGTTCGCGATTGTGGCATCCGGATGCAAGTCGAACGACTCGAAGAAGGACGATAAGGCAGCGTCAGATTCTTCGTCAGTCGACGGCAATGCGCTGGTGGATGAGGGTGAGCCTCAAAAGGGTGGCAAGTTGGTTATCGGCGTCACCGCCGAGACCGACGGTTGGAACCCCGGTAACGCGACATGGGCTGACGCTGGCAACTTCGTAGGTAGTTCGATGTTCGAGTCGCTGGGCGTGTTTACGAACACGGGCGAAGTACTGCCGTGGTTGGCAGAGAGTTGGGAGTCGAGCGATGACTACAAGACGTGGACCATCCATGTCCGCAAGGGGATCAAGACGCACGCCGGCACGGAGCTGACCGCCCAGGATGTGCGCGATTCTCTCTGGCTGAACGCCACCGACGGAATTGCGAAGGTTCAGTTCGATGGGCTGATCCTTGCAGTGGACGTTGTCGACGACTACACGGTTGAAGTCGAGCTGGCCACGCCGTGGGCGGTGTTCTACACGGTGTTCGGGGGAATCTCCGGATACGTGATGACGTCGGAGATGATCGAATCCCCCATGAAGGGGAACGGCAAGCGTGACATCGGTGCGGGTGACCCGCTCGGCACTGGGCCGTACAAGTTCCAGAACTGGGATCGTGGTGTCTCGCTCACGGTTTCTGCGTTCGAGGAATATTGGGGTGGCCCCTGTGCGCTGCCGGATCCGGGTGAGGCTAATCGCAAGATGTGCGAGGACGTCAGGGTTCCTCTCGGTCAACCGAATGGTCCGTTCCTCGAGTCGATGGAATTCAGGCCGATTCCGGATGCCATGGAGCGGGCTACCGCGCTGCGTAACGGTGATGTGAACATGATCATGTCCACACGCACGATCGATGCGGCGGAGTTCAAGGGCAATTATCAGGTGGTGAAGGACTACGCGAGCGAGAAGACCTTCATCATGGTCAACACCGCTCAACCTCCGTTCGACAACATCCACGCCCGTCGTGCCTTGTCCTACGCCACCAATGCTGAGGCGATCATCAAGAACATCGACAACGGTGAGGGAATCAAGCGAGACACCTCCCCGTTCGGCGAGATCCTGCCTTTGGCGGTGCCCGCCGATCAGACCGGTGCGCTGGCGTTTGACGCTGCCAAGGCACGTGAGGAACTGGAGCTCTATAAGGCCGACACCGGATCGGCGAGTCTGAGTTTCGTTCTTTCTGGTCTCGACAATGTCGACGACCGCAGCATTCTCCAGCAGGTCCAAGAGCAGTGGGCCGAGGTGGGTATCGAGAGCGAACTGAAGACCGACCCTCAAACCGCGTATCTCCTCAAGATCGTCAGCGGTGAGTTCCAAGCGGCGTATTTCCGCAGCTACGGCTTCCCAGAGCCTGACTTCAACTCGGTGTTCTTCTCGGCGAAGACAGCCAAGTCGACACCCGTGGTCAACTTCAGCCGATACACCAGTGACACCATGGAAGCGGCTTTGGCTGCCGGGCGTCAGACCACGGATTTTGAGACCCGCAAGAAGGCTTACGAACAGGTTGTCCACGAGCGCAACGAGAACGCCCTCGATGTCTGGTTGTTCAACACGCCGTACGCACTGATTGCCGAAAAGGATGTCCGTGGCCTCAACTGGTTCCGGGTGTTCGCATTCGGGATCTACCAACCCAAGCCATGGGTCGGTGGCATGTGGCTGGCCTCCGATACGGGCACATGACCTAGGCACTCATCTGGCGGAGTTGATCAGCGTTGGGAACAACGATCGTCTCGTATTTGAATTCGGCAGACGGTTACGGATTCACCGGTCTGGACCTCGGTCTTCTGATTCTCAGGCTCGCGGTCGGATGCACGATTCTCATGTACGGCTATACACATGTGTGGGGTCGTGAAAGGGTCGAGCGGACTACCGCCTGGCTGGAAAGCAAAGGACTGGAACCCGGCTGGCTGCAGGCGCGACTGATTGGGGCGGTCGAACTGCTCTCTGGTATCGGACTGATTCTCGGCCTGCTCAACCCATTGGCAGCGGCTGGAGTGGTGGGTGTTTGCGGTGTCAACTACGCCATCACCGGGTCGTACAGACACCTGCTGGTTCCTGTTGACCGTGCGGGACACGGATACATGTTGACCATTGCGGTTGTCGCTCTCGCTCTCGGTGCAACCGGCCCGGGCCGGTGGTCGCTTGACCGGGTTCTGGACAACGAGCTTTATGGTCTGCTGGGGTTCGTGATCACCCTCCTGCTCGGCCTCGGGTCGATGGCGGTGACCCTGGTTGGTTTCTGGCAACCGGTGAAGGCCAAACGACTTGATCGGATGACGAACCGACGATCCGGGATGTGACCGAACCCGGAGACTCAGAGCCGTGGTTCTGATGGGTTCAGATCAGCGTAGGGCCTGAGCCATTTCTCCAATTGCCGTGGCAATGGCGGTGTATGGACTTGGATCTTCGAGGCCTGAACCACGGTCGTTGACCTGTTCCGCGAGCAGCCTCAGGCGGGTTGCAACTGACTCTGCCTCGGAGCGGGTGACGCTGGACCGGTCTGTGCGCAGTAGCGGCGTGATCTGTGTCGCCTGCATCGTGACGGCGGCGGCACCTTCGGTTGGGTCGAGGCGAGCATCCAACACAGCCTTTGCCGTTTCAACAACGAAACGTACGCGCTCCTCTGGACTCATCGAGTCAGCCTACGTGATCAACCGTTTCCGTGTACGTCCGATTCGGTGGCGTCGAAAGCGGCACTCGGTGGTTGGGTGGTGACCGGGTCGATGTTGAAGTATTCGCGCACCTCGAAACCGAACGCTGAGGCAATCAGGTTTGAGGGGACAGCTTGAACCCGCTCGTTGTATACACGGACGTTGTTGTTGTAGAAGCGTCGGGCGGCTTGTATCCGGTCTTCGGTGGCGGTCAATTGCCGCGCCAGATCCATGAATGATGTGTCGGCCTCGAGGGTCGGGTAAGCCTCCGACACCGCCAACAACTCCCTGAGTGACCCCACCAGTTGGTTCTCGGTTCTGGCCTGATGCTCCGGTGTCCCCTCGTCACCGACGGCGTTTGCCCGGGCGGCGGCAACCGATTCGAACGTGCTCTTCTCGTGGCTTGCGTAACCCTTTACCGTCTCTACGAGGTTGGGGATCAGGTCATAGCGACGACGCAGTTCCGTATCGACATTCGACCAACTGTTTTCGATGTACTGGCTTTGGCTCACGAATCGGTTGTATGACGCGATGACCGCCAGCGCTATCACGACGATGACCACGGCCACGATGATGATTGCAATGAGCACGCGGTTCTCCGGATCAGCGCTTCTTATAGGTCCCTATCAGGACTGATGTCGAAACCGTCTGTGCTTCGATGGCGGCGATTGCATCGTTGGCGTTCTGACCATTGGTCACGCCCGATGGGGCACCGAGAGCGTGGAGGGTCCACTGGTACTCGTGTTGCTCGCCCGATGGCGGACATGGACCCGAATAACCGACTTTCCCGTCGGAATTCTTGGCTTGCACCGCACTCTCGGGTACTGCGCCCTGGGCAATTGTGGTGATGGTCGGATCGATTCCCGCTATGACCCAGTGCACATGGCCATCCGTATCCAGGTCTGTCACCACAAGGGCCAGTTCTGCAGTGCCCGATGGTGTGGCTGAGATGACCAGGGGCGGTGACGTGTCTGTGCCGTCACATGTGAAGTCTTCGGGAAGAGCTCCGCCCGGAGTCCATGCATCGCTGGAGAGGCCAAAAAACGCGGTGGTACTCGAGGTGGGTGCGATCGTGCCCGCCGAATCGGGTTTGCGGGGCGGAGCCGTCGCCCCTTCGGTTGGTGCCCGCATTTCTCGTCCACTGGACCCGCAACCGAGCGGAACGGCGATGGCGAGGGCGGCGATGAGGGTGACAACGGTGCGACGCATCGACCTCAGGCTAACGTTGTGTGAGGGAGGCCTAGGCGCACCACATGGATGAAAGACCACGCAACCTCCGGACGATGTTGTCGGAGGCCAAGGACACTTCCGAGCTGATGGTTGATCTGGCGTATGCCGCCCTCTACTTCAGCACACCGGAGATGGCCGAGGAGGTATACGAGCTCAACGAACGGCTCACCGCCTTGGTCCATGACATGCGCGCTGTGTGCGTGTTGGCGACACGTAATCACAAGGAGGCCGAGGCTATGGCCTCGGTCCTGCGAGTCATCGGGGCCATTGAGCGCATCGCCCATGATGCGGTGAACATTGCTCGCATAGTGACCCACCAGCTTGGCATTCCGCGTGAGTTGGTGGCCGATCTCTCTTCTGCCGAAGAGGTCTCGCACCGAGTGCTGGTGCGTTCGGGTTCGCACTTGGCACACCGTCCTCTCAGCGCGCTGGAGCTACCCGTTGCCACCGGGATGCGTGTGATGGCCATCCGGCGAGACCGTGAATGGGTCACCGAGGTCGAGGGGGACGAGGTCCTCATGCCTGGAGACGTCCTGTTCCTTGAAGGGCCACCCGCAGGCATCACAAGGCTCAGGGAGTTGGCAAATGCGCCGTTTTGGGAGCCACCTGTTGCCCCGGAGGATGAGAAGCTGACGGACCTGGACCGCGCAATCGACGTTCTGGTGGAAATGAAGAACGTCTCCGAGGTGGCAGTGGGGCTTGCGTATTCGGCTCTGGTGTTCCGTGACCTGGGTCTGGCCGCTGAGGTGCGACATCTCGAGGACAGGTTGGACGAGATGAAGGACCGCCTCGAAGTCTGGGTGCTCAGAGCTGGCTCTGATGTCGTTGATCCGTCTCCGTTGCGGGGTCTACTGCATCTCTCTCAGGCGGCCGAAGACATAGGTGATGCCGCACAACAGATGGTCTGGATCATCGAACAGGGTGAGGAAGTGCACCCGATCCTCAACATCGCGTTCGGCGAATCCGACGAAGTGGTGGTGCGCCTACCCGTGGCCCCCGGGTCCACAGTTGATGGTGTTGCGCTGGGAGATCTGGGACTTGACATCGACCCGGGCTTCAGCGTCTTGGCGGTACGTCGAGGCGGTCGGTATCTCTACCATCCTCGTGGCAACACACGCCTTCAGGCCGGGGACGAACTCATTGCAAGTGGTCCGGACGAGGGGCGTGAGATGTTGGCACGCCTTGCGGGATGGCGCTTGGTGGTGGACGGGGACACCGCCGAACATGATCTGGAACCGCTCGCAGAGCGTGAACCCCTGCGTGAGTGGGACGTGAATCAGATCTGACATGACAGCTTCGTCATCAGATCAACTCACACTGCTGAGCGTGCACGCCCACCCAGATGACGAGGCGTCGAAGGGGGCCGCCACCGTGGCCCGCTACGCATCGGAAGGGGTTCGGTCGGTCCTTGTCACGTGTACCGGGGGAGAAGAGGGCGACATCTTGAACCCGGCGATGGACACACCGGAGGTTCGGTCCAACCTGGCAGCCGTGAGGCTCCGGGAACTGGACTTGTCGGCAAAGATCATCGGGTATTCCAAGGTGATTCTGCTGGGATACCACGACTCGGGAATGCCGAACTCAGAAGCCAACGCACGGCCGGATGCCTTTGCCAATGCAGACCGTGACGAGGCGGTGGCGAGGCTGGTCGAGGTGGTGCGTCGTGAGCGTCCGCAGGTGATGGTCACCTATGGAGATGATCAGAGTGGCTATCCGCATCCAGACCATTTGATGGTCCACGACATTTCCGTACCTGCTTTCGGGTTGGCCGGTGATGTCTTGTATCGGCCGGATCTCGGGGATCCGTGGGTTCCGTCGAAGCTCTATTACTCGATCTGGTCGCAGCGCCGGATGTTGGCAATGCACCGCAAGTTCTTGGAGCTGGGCATTGCATCGCCATTCGACGACTTCTGGTTCACGCGCCCATCGCAGGATGACCGCGTGACGACACATGTTTCGGTTGGAGACTGGTATGACGTGCGGCTCGAGTCGCTATTGGCACACGCGACACAGGTAGATCCGACCTCACCATTCTGGTTTGGACTGCCACGAGATGTTGCACGAGAGATCAACGCGACGGAGGACTTCATTCTCGCCCGCAGCAACGTTGACACAGCCATACCCGAAGTGGACCTCTTCGCCGGAATCCGCTGAGGTTTTTGCGCTAGAACGGCCACCTTCTAGGGCTTTGGTGTGACCTCGATGGTCACGGCGTGTTCGGGAGTCTGCATCTCTCGAAATGACACTTCTCCGGGTGTCGACAGCACGATCGTTGTCGAATCGCCCGAAAACATGATGCCGGTGTCGTAGAGAATCTTGTCGCGGCCCTCCTTGACCTTCAGAAGGCCTTGCACCCGGTGGTTCTGCGATCCGTCATTGTGGATCTCGATGACCGTTCCCTGCGACAGCGTGGAAGCATCCCCTTCGGTCGTGGATTCGAAGTTGAACCCGTTCTCGTCCACAGAGACGATGGCCCTGGGGGTGAAGTCGACGTCGGCGACACCCGGATCGTTCTTGGGGGTGATCCCGCAACCGGCCAGGAAGGTGCACATGGCGACGGCCATGGCTCCGATGAGATTGCGACGCATCTCTCGAGTCTGACACAGCACGACGATTGGAACGGGTGGTGGTGGATAGCCTTTCTCGGGTGGAGGAATGGCAGGCCGATCGCGTCGACGATCTCATGGACATCGTCATGGTGGCGCTTCCCACCTCGGGGATCTGCGATGACGACCTGTTGACCTGCTGTTGGGGGCGGGGCGGGAAAGTCATTTCAGTCGGCAATGGATCAGGCGCTGTCGCGGTGCGCATCGACGGACTGCCGGGTGGACAATCCGAGCAGCGTACGGGCGTGATCGAGTTGGTGTCGGTGAGGCCGCAAGCGCGTCGTCGAGGCGTCGGTCGGAGTCTCATATCGGCGGCCGAAGAGTGGGCCCAAGATCGAGGGGCGTCAACGATGACTCTCGGCGGCGTCGGATCCCTTCACCTTTGGCCCGGTGTGGGTGCGGAGATGGCAGACATGATCCAACTCGCCAAGTCATCGGGGTATCGTGACGTGGGTCTTGCTCTGGCCGGCTCCCTACCGACGTCATTTCGGGTCGCAGATCCCGATGGGGTGGAGATCCGCCGTGCGGTGACCGATGGCGATTTGGAAAATCTGTCCGGCTATCTGATTCGGACTTTGCCGGGTAAAGCGGAAGAGGCCCGTGAAGGTGTCCGCCAAGGGACCTGTCATGGTGCATTCGAAGGCGGTGAACCTGTCGGTTTTGTATGTCACTCGCTGAACCGGCTGGGGTGGATCGGACCTCTGGTGGTCGACCCGAATCATCGCCGCCGGGGTATCGGATCCGCTCTTCTCGGTGCCTCGTGTCGTGACCTCATGACGGCGGGACTCGAAAGTGCGTCGGTGGTTCCAGCCGGTGTGCTCGGCTTCCTGGCGGGAGTTGGCGGTGAGGTCTCCGGTGTGTACCGCCGATTCACGAAGCCGATCTCTGGACGGCCCTGAGCTCCCTGTAACCGATCAAGATCGCTCCTGAACGCTTGATGAGGGTTCGCAGAGCGGCGTCATGGTTGACGAGGTGATGGTCGTCGACGCGGTTTGCCCAATCCGGGGCCACCGCCCGTAGCTCTGGCGTGTCGGCTGCCGGATGCACATAGATCTCGGTCACTCCTGGGCGGAGCTCGAACAGGGTCTTCTCTACTGCTCGCCTGCTGCCCACACCGTTCGAGAGGTGCACCAGGTGGTCGGGGAACACAACTCCCTCTTCGGAGGCGAGCCTGCGGAACGGAAACCCGACGTAGCGCTCCGTAGATGCTCCCGAGAGGCGCAGCGGCAGCCCGAACTCGATCGCCAATTCCAGGTAGATGTCGAAGAACTCGGGCCGGAGCTGCATTGCTCCCTTGTGGGAGTCGAGGTGGCTCACGTCGAAGCCCCAAAGCACCGCCCGCTCGATCTGCGCCATGCACTCGCGACGAACTTCATCGAGGTCGGCATGTTCCCATGTGTCTTCGAGGGTCCGTGGAAACCCCCCGTCACCATCGAGCAGTGAGGGAGCCATGGTGCACGGACCCCACCGAAGAAGATCCCATTCGGAGTTGAGCGTCAGGTGTACGCCCACGTCCTCACCCAGGTAGGACGCTGCGGCTTCACGCGCCCAATGACCCGGAACCATCAGGGTCGCGCTGGTGGCAACACCGGTCCTGAGGCTCTCGTAGACACCGACATTCGCCGCGTGGCAGGTTCCGAGATCGTCGCAGTTGATGATCAACAGACGGTCGTCGGGTCCGTATCCGAGCCGTTCGGCGAGGGTTGTCACACCTCAGACGGTACAACCGATCAGCTCGTGGGAACATCCGACCCGCCACATGCGCCCCACAGACCCAACCCTGCGTCACGGGCGGCCGCTGCAAGCGCTACAAATTCGTCGGCGTGGGTCACGTTGGGAGCGATGGTGAGTGGCATTGCGTAGCCTCTGGCCACTAGCTCGCGGTTCACGAACAGGTCGTCATCGAGCCGGTAGACATATGCAAGCAACCGGCCGAAACGATCACGTTCTTCGACGTCGCGTTCGAGACGGAGCGGGGTTCCTTCGGGAAGCAGGCTTTTGGTAAACGCGGAGGCCTCTTCACCGAAGCACTGGACCGGTTTTCGTGGGTCTTTGGTCTCGGGCGTGTCGACTCCGATCAGACGCACCCGCTCATCGACGCCATTGATTCGGATCACAACCGTGTCGCCGTCGATAACCCGTTTGACGGAAGGCTTGGCACTTGCGTCCGTGGCGGTGCCGACGTCCTTCGAGCTGGAGCATCCGGTCGTAAGGAAGATCACAAAGGTGAAGGCGATAGCAGATAGCAGTATCCATTCTTTCCTTGCTGGCTCAATCGTCGCCGGTCCCCGACGGAGCGCCGAGAGTTGTGGTGTATGGATGACGTTATTGATCGACACGGCGACCTTTCATGCGGATTGTTGTGGCCGTGTCAATCGGCGATAGCTGTGTCAGGCGGCATCTGCGCCGGGGAGGAAACGGTGTATCCGCGCGTTGTCCAGAGCTTGTCGGGCACGTGCAACCCCGGTCATCCCTACCGTACGGGTCCTGTCGTCTAGGCGCCAGCAGTCAGGAATTTCCGTGTCACTGGCAAATTCCTCGGCTGACCGAGAGTACTCGGCCGCCTGATCGTCGCCTGCCAGATCAACTGTGAGGTGTAGTTGTTCTTGCATGGCTTCATTATCACCAGGCGGTATGACACCCGATTCTGCTGATCCGATAGTTGGGTCAGCCGAGAAGGTCGGAGATCTCCAGCCACCGTTCTTCGAGTGTGGCGGTTTGCGTGTGTAGTTCCTCGAGGCTGGCCATGACTGCCTGAAGGCCTTCGTAGTCGGCCTGGTCGTGGTTGATCAGATCCTGCTGCAGGCGGGTTCCGTCGGATTCGAGCTTGGTTAGTCGCCGCTCGACCGCACCGAGTTCTTTCTGTAGGACGTGGCGTTCCGACCCCGACAGGGTTGTCTGTGATGTCTCCTGTGAGACACGTGTTTCCACCACCTCGGTGGCTGAGCGAACCCCGGATTTTTCATCCTCACGGAGTCGGAGGTACTCATCCACTCCGCCTGGTAGATGGCGCAGGTTGCCATCGAGGATCCCATATTGCTGATCGGTTACCCGTTCGAGGAGATACCGGTCGTGTGAGACCACGATGAGCGTTCCCGGCCACGTGTCGAGCAGATCTTCCATGGCTGCCAACATGTCCGCGTCCAGATCATTGGTGGGTTCGTCGAGCAGGATCAGATTCGGCTCTTCCAGCAACATCAACAGAAGCTGGAACCGTCGCCGCTGACCGCCTGACAACATGTTCACGGGTGTGGCCAGGTGCTCGCGAGCGAAGCCGAGGCGCTCGAGCAGTTGGGCGGGAGAGACATCCTTCCCGTCGATCACAAAGTTGGTGCGGCTGCGTTTCAGTACGTCACGAACGAGGTCGCCGCCAATTTCCTCGAGTTGCGCGAACCGCTGATCGAGAACTCCCAGACGCACGGTCTTCCCGTGCTTGATCCGACCATTCGTCGCAGTGATGGTGCCCGCAATCAGGCCGAGCAGGGTCGACTTTCCGCTCCCATTGGCACCCACGAGTCCGGTGCGTTCGCCCGGAGCGATCAGCCAGGTCACATCGTGTAGGACCTCCCGGTCGCCGTAGCTCAGGCTCACGTTCTCAAGATCCACGACCTTCTTGCCCATCCGCGCAACCGCTAGACGCTTCAACTCGATTGGATTGCGCGCCGGAGGCACGTCGGCGATGAGTTGGTTGGCGGCATCTATGCGGAACTTCGGCTTCGATGTTCGTGCGGGCGGACCGCGGCGCAACCATGCCAACTCCTTGCGCATCAGGTTCTGACGTTTCGCCTCTGTTGCGGCGGCCATGCGGTCCCGTTCCACCCGCTGCAGGATGTAGGCGGCGTACCCGCCCTCGAACGGCTCGACAATGCCGTCATGCACCTCCCACGTCTCAGTGCAGACCTCGTCGAGGAACCATCTGTCGTGGGTGATGACCAGCAACGCGCCGGAGTTCCTGGTCCAGCGTGTCTTCACGTGCTGTGCGAGCCACGCAATGGCCTCCACGTCGAGATGGTTGGTGGGCTCGTCCAGGGCGATCATGTCCCAGTCGTCCACCAGAAGTGCCGCCAAGGCCACCCGCCTACGTTGGCCGCCACTCAGTTCGTCGATCTTTGAATCCCAAGGCACGTCGGCCACGAGCCCGCTGATGATGTTGCGGATTCTGGCGTCGCCGGCCCACACGTATTCAGCACGATCTGCGACTATCGATTCGCCGACGGTTGCCGTGGGGTTCAGGTCGTCGTGTTGGCCAAGCACACCGAATCGCAGTCCGCTGCGTCGCACCACGCGACCCGCCTGGGTTTCTACTGTGCCAGCGAGAATGCCCACCAAACTCGACTTGCCGTCGCCGTTGCGGCCAACGATTCCGATCCGGTCACCTTCTTCGACACCGACGGTCACGGCGTCGAACAGGACGCGGGTGGGGTATTCGAGGTGTAGGCCCTCGCCGACCAACAGCGGGGAAGCCATTTGAGATCTAGCCGACTGCCAGAAGGTCGACCACGAAGACCAGGGTCTCGTTTGGCGCGATCACGCCACCGGCGCCGCGTTTTCCGTAACCCAGGTGGGGCGGAATCGTGATTCGGCGTCGCCCGCCGATCTTCATTCCGGCAACGCCTTCATCCCAGCCCTTGATGACCTGACCGGCGCCCAGCTTGAAATCGAGGGTGTCGGAGCGGTCCCAAGACGCGTCGAACTGCTTGCGTGTTGACCATGCCACGCCGACGTAGTGAACCTCTACCTTCTGCCCGGCGGTGGCCTCTGTGCCGCTGCCCACCACGAGGTCCTCGATGACAAGGTCACCGGGCGGCGTCTCGCCGGGGGTTACAAAGACATGGGGCTTCTGGGTCAGGTCGTGTTCATCAGACATGGTGTGGTTCCTTTCGATCGGCCCTGAACGCTAGTCGCGACTCGCCGTAGCGGTGCCCGACGTTGTAGTGCCGGCTGTGGCCCGTCGTGACCAAGTGACCATCGAGTGACAACGTCGACACTGGTGGGTGAGATCCTTCATCGGCATGCGTACTCGGCCATGAATTGAGCCGCACCGACAAGTTCCGATGATTGGAAGATCGGGTTCGGCTACGACAGCACTGCGCCTGGGACGGGCTCCTATGGCGATCGCAATTCGTTTCCACTCTGACCCATGCCCGGCACTTGATCCGGCGAGCACATGTGCAATCTCGTGGAGAATTGTCTGGCGGGCCTCGTGACGGTTCTCGTCAATGGAGAAGATGGGCCGGGACAGCGAAACCTGCTTCTTGGCCCAGTTGCATGCTCCCAGACGTCTCCTGGCCCTGTCCCACCCGAATGTCCAGCCTTGGTCGACCAAGCCGTGCTCGGTGAGAAGCGCATGGGCGAGCGACTCGACCTCGTCCAGAGTCGGCGGCGAGATGTTCACGCCACCAAAGGTGGCAGGGTTCCGGTTTCCGGATCGAACTGCCGCAGCCACGTGGGCAGATAGATCGGATCGGCGAAGTCGTTCGGATGGTGTCCGGGCGTTGCCGACGACGCCATCATCGGCAGCATCGTGAATGCGAGGCTGATGGCCCACCGGGCCAGGCGGAACCACGTAACCGGATAGCGCAGCCGCTTGTCATGCCAGAGCTGAGTAAAGGTCGCGAGCCAGACGAACCAGACGAGGAAGATGAACGACAGTGTCATTGCTGCCGTGTAGCGCAGACGTGAACCGTCCATTGCCTCCCAGGCATTGAAGCCGGCATCCTTGTGCTCCACCTCCTCGGCCAGATGCCAGATGAACATCGTCGCCACGGTCGAGTTCGAGGAGGCAAACAGGTCGTCCAGGTGCTTCTCGCTCCAACGGGCGATTGCGTATGCCATCGTCTCTGACCCGGCGATGAATGCCATGTTGAACTCTAGGGAGCGCTTGCGTTCGACGTGTCCGTACGCCTTGGCCATCCATGTCTCGATTCGGGGGATTCCCGGATACTTTGCCGCGACCAGGTCGTTGAAGCGGCGGTGCTGTTTGTGGTGCGAGGTCTCCTGGCGCAGGAACTGTGATGTGCGGTCTGCAAGGTCCTCATCTTCGATGAGAGGGAGGGCCTTGCGGCCAACTCTTACAAAATAGGGTTCTGCGTACGGCATGATCAGCGAGATGCTGTTCGCTGCGGCGGCGAACTCGGGAAAGCGCGGGTTCCAGGCCGGATCGGTTCCTTCGGGATAATCGAGGGCGATCTTGCGGGTGGGGAGTGGCGTGCGTGATGGTTCGGTCATTGAGAGCTCAGCGCATCGTCGCCATGGCTTCGGCCCCGAGGCGGTCGGTGACCTCGGAATGGACCTGCTCGCCGGTGGGACCACCGTTGTGGGTGCGCTGGTGCGCTGACCAGATGGCATCCAGGAACCGTGCTGCCGCATCGA
>CAYQFM010000009.1:19253-22360 GCA_964416735.1 uncultured Iamiaceae bacterium
GCGTGCTGTGCGCCGTGGAGTTCGAGGTAATAGACGGGCTGCTTGGACACGGACCGGAGGCGCTGGACGAAGTCACGGGCATCCTCGACCGGTGCCAGCGAATCGTGGTCGCCGTGGATCACGAGGAATGGCGGTGCATCGGGGTGAACGCGGTCCAGCGGCGAGGCTTCGGCAAATGCAACAGGATCTTCGTCGATGTCCTTCTTCATCACGACGGGCGAGATGAACCACGGCACGAACTCGGGTGGCGAGACACCGTTGCGGTTGGTGAAGTCGTACACCCCGTAGAAGGGGACAGCGGCCTGAACCGATGTGTCGGCGTTCTCGAACCCGGGCTGGAGGTCGCGTTCGTTGCCGGTCAGGGCCGCAAGCGATGTGAGATGGCCACCCGCCGAACCACCCGTGACAGCGATGAAGTCCTCGTCGATTCCATATTCGTCAGCGTGGTCACGTACCCAGGCAATGGCGCGCTTCACGTCGATCAGATGGTCCGGGAAGGTTGCCATCGGGCTGAGCCGGTAGTCGACGTTGAAGCAGACCCAACCCTTCTTGGCGAGATGGCGCATCATCACCTGCCCCTGACGGTCCTTGAACCCCAGGACCCACCCGCCACCGTGGACCTGAATCAATGCCGGCCGCCGTTGTCCGGGCTTCGGCGGATCAAGCGGTTCGATCACGTCCAGGCGTAGATCCTTTCCACCGGCGCGGCCGTAGACCAGATTGCGGGCGGATCGGATCGGTAGCGGGTCGCTCCACTCGGGTTCGTGATCGAGGTCGCGCAGTGCATCCCGTATCTCTCGGCGGGATTCGTAACTCTGGCGAATAGAGGCAATCAGGCCTGCCCAAGATGCGAGAGTTATGGCTAGGCCGACCTTTCCCGGCTTGCTGCGTAGTGCTCCTGTCGAGGCGAAGATCGTCGTGGCCACGATCTGCCAGATCAGGTGGAAAGGCGCCATCTCGATGGTGACCCACGATGCGAAGAATCCCCATCCGAACAGCAACCGGTTGCGCTTCGGTGGTTTGAAAGCGGAAACCGTGTAGGCGGCACCATTGACACTGACTACTAGAAAGACCCAGCCCATAGCGTCAGTCTTGTCGCTGCGGATGACGGGGGCCAGCATCTGTGAACCTCGGCCGGAATTGGTGAAGCCGTGTCAGGGTGTGGTGATTCCTGAGGGGAGAATCGCGCTTGCGGGGACATCTTGTGGTGGCTCTGGTTCCATCGAGCGCAGACCAAGGAAGACCAGAGCCGCTCCCAGGATCACACCGACTCCGGCAATTGCGAGTCGCACCCCCGGAGACAGTGACGACAAGGGCTCGCGGCGGTTGATCTTGGCCGCATTGCCGGATGACTCGTCGTCTTCGTCCACTGGATCGACGGTAACACCGTCGCCAAAGCTTGGAGGATTCAGCACAGAGCAGGCTAACGTTAGCGATCCCGGCGGCGTGGCCGAGTGGCTCAGGCAGGGGCCTGCAAAGCCCCGTACGGCGGTTCGATTCCGCCCGCCGCCTCCAGAAGCTGACCAGCACTAGTGCTGGTCAGCATCGCGTGCGGTTGATTGACTCATTCATGCCTACACGCCCGCCAAGAGGGCCGTGCTCGATCACTGCGCGGTGATGGAGATGGACGGCATCAGCCCGGGGTGAGGCGTGGCCCCGGGTACGGTGCTACGCTGCTTCGCCTGTCGGGCCGTTAGCTCAGTTGGTAGAGCACTTGCATGACGCGCAAGGGGTCAGGGGTTCGAATCCCTTACGGCCCACCCAACGTGTCTTACGGGAACACGCGACATCGGAAGATGTGGAGTGTTCCCGCTTGACTTCGTCGCCTCCTGTTGCCTCACGACTGTTGGTCGCGAACGGTCCCATGAGGCGCAGGCATAAGTGCTCGTCGTTGGTGGTCTACAAACGTGTGCGAAGCGCTTGGTTTACCTGCCTCCAGTGCAGCAGCGCTTATTGGCTGGGCACGCTGTACGTGCCTGGTTGCATGTTGGTTGCTCGACTCCAACAGCGAGAGCATCTGATCGAATGGATCTCCACCGCAAACTATGCTTGCCGCGTCGTACAGACAACGGTGGACCGTGATCTACAAGGCGCGTGGCGGGCCGATGGGGCTGGTGGTCACGTTACTGAGCGTGTGGCCGTACCAGTTTGATGTCGGACCTCGCCAATAGCATTGCGTCCGCCAGACACCTGGGAGGTGGAGCGAGTGGTATTCAACTCAAGTTTACGGAAGCGTTCCGTTGAGAGTTTCAACGAAGCGGTTGAGCGGTATGTCGCGTCAACTCGCAAGTTCGAGACTGCTGTGACGGCGTTGTATGGCCTCCGCGAGGGTGCGGTGCAACAGGTGAGGGCGGTCACAGAACAGATCAACGCCCTCGCAAACGTGCCCCACGAGTTTGAGGTCTCGCTCAAGCGGGCTACTGCGGAGATTCGCTCCTTCGAAGACAAGCAGAGTGAGGTCGAGAAGGCCGAGGTGCAGGCGAAGCGGAACGCCAAGGGTTCTGCAGCAGGTGCGTCGCTTGGCGCGCTCGGTGTGGCGGTCGCGACCATGGGTCCGACTGCAGCTATGGGCGTCGCGACGACGTTTGGGGTTGCGTCCACTGGCACGGCCATCTCGAGCCTGTCCGGCGCAGCTGCGACGAACGCGGCCCTTGCGTGGCTTGGTGGGGGCACTCTCGCGACGGGCGGGGGAGGGGTGGCGGCAGGTACCGGGCTTCTCGCTTTGGCAGGGCCGGTCGGCTGGGTCATCGCAGGTGCGGCGGTATTGCTCGCAGTCGGTACCGGAGCCTCCGCCAACGTGAAGAACAAGAAGGCTGCAGAGGACATAGACAAGGAGAGGCTCGAAGTTGAGGCCGCAATCCGGCGTTTCGATCAAGTGACCGCCGAAGTAAATGCGCTGCGGGAGCTGACCGTGACCCAAATTGAGCAAGTTGCCAAACTGAGCAGCCAAGTTCCCGCTGCGGACTATCAGTCCTTCTCCGCCGACGAGAAGCGGCTGGCGGCAGTGTTAGTCAATGCGAACCTCGCCCTCGCACGGTTGATCAATGAGGAGATTAGCCCCAATCCTTCACGAGTCTGATTGATAAGTCTCGTTTCAGTCCTTTTCT
>CAYQFM010000010.1:0-5756 GCA_964416735.1 uncultured Iamiaceae bacterium
ACGACACACTCACCCAGATGTCGTCCTTCGGCGAAGACACGCTCTTTGGCGGCGATGCAGGCAAGCACGAGATCTTCACGCCGACCAAGACCTATCCGCCGATGACCGTGAGGGAGATAGCCCAGTGAGCACGACTGAAACGCAAGAACAGCCGACGAAGGCAATGCTTTCGTTCAGCGGGCGTAACCCCGATGTGCTCACCTGCATCGCGAACCTCTCGAACGACGAGGTGTTCACGCCTCCCGAGCTTGCGAATCAGATGCTCGACCTAGTGGCCGAGGGTTGGGCGGATGCGAACGACGGTGCGAACATCTGGGCAGACTCCTCGGTCACGTTTCTGGACCCAGCCACCAAGACCGGTGTGTTCCTCCGAGAGATCACGAAACGGCTGATCGAGGGCCTGGCGGACGAGATCCCCGACCTTCAGAAGCGTGTCGATCACATCCTCACCAAGCAGGTTTTCGGTATCGGGATCACCGAGCTGACCGCGATGCTGGCACGCCGCAGCCTCTACTGCTCGAAACACGCTCGACGTACCGATCAGAATCCCCACTCGGTTGCATCGAGCTTTGACACCGACGAGGGAAACATCTGGTTCGAGCGCACCGAGCACACCTGGACTGGTGGCAAGAAGAAGGAGTTGCGAGATGACAAGACCGGCAAGACAACACACATTTGGGTCGGACGGCGCTGCAAGTTCTGCGGCGCTGGCGAGTCAACCATGGGACGCGGCGACGATCTGGAGTCACATGCCTACGCGTTCATCCACACCGACGACATCAAGACTCGGATTACCGAGTTGTTCGGAGCAGACATGCAGTTCGACGTAATTATTGGCAACCCGCCGTATCAAATGACCGGTGGGGCAGGCGGTTCAAGTGATTCATCCATTTATCAATTGTTCGTTGAACAAGCTCAACGGTTGCAACCGCGGTTTCTCAATATGGTGATCCCGGCAAGGTGGATGGCGGGCGGACGCGGGCTGGATGAGTTTCGCAATGAGATGTTGGCGAGTGGACACATACGGGAGATGGTTGACTTTCAAGACTCAAACGATGCGTTTCCTGGCGTACAAATCAAGGGAGGGTCATGCTATTTCCGATGGGACCGCGATCATCAGGGTTATTGCGATGTTACGTATAACGCTTCTGGCATTACATCTAGGCAAAGGCAGCGGAACCTAGCCGAGTTCGATGTCTTCATACGAGACGAACGGAGCCTTAGCATCTTGCGGAAGGTGCTTCGCTTCGATGATGCATCCGTAGCCGACATGATTTCTGGTGATACCCCATTTGGTCTGGCAAGCAATTTTGCGGGACATCACGGAACCCCTAAGGACACGGATATTGAGCTTCATCTAATCTCTGGAGGTAAGCGCAAGGTTGCCTACATGCCAAGAACTAGCATTGGCAAAAACCAAGATGCGATCGACGTGTGGAAGGTGTTTGTTCCAAAGGCATATGGGGCGGGGGACTCATTTCCGCACCAGATCCTCGGGCGGGAGATCGTTGCGGCACCCGGATCTGTATGTACCCAGTCATATCTGATTGTTCAGCCGTTCCATACTCGGGATAGCGCTGACAGTTTTGCTAGCTACTATCAGTGTCGATTGTTCCGGTTCTTAGTCTGGACGCGCAAGATCACACAAGATGCTATGCGACGCGTGTACACATGGGTTCCTCAGCAAACCTGGGATCGAACGTGGACCGACGAGGAGCTGTACGCCAAGTACAAGCTCACTAAGAAGGAGATCGCGTTCATCGAGTCGATGATCAGGCCGATGTTGCTAAGGGTAAGCCACTACGGATCTACGCGTACGCGATCAACGACGCGACCCACCAAGGTTTGTTGAAGGTTGGGCAGACTACTCAGGACGTGAAAGTACGAGTCGCACAGCAGACCAAGACCGCTGCGATCAAAGACGTGACGATCGTGCTCGATGAGTCCGCCGAGTGCGAAGACGGCACGTTCATGCGTGACCATGATGTACGCAAGCGCCTCACTGCCAAGGGTTTCAAGAATCCTGAGCTTGAATGGATGTGTTGCACGGAAGCCGATGTGCGCACCGCAATCGCCGAACTGCGCGCCGGTGTCGTCTACGAGGGCAGCCATCACGAGACGTTCCCCATGCGCGAAGAACAGGTACAGGCGGTCGACAAGACCTTTGAGTATTTCAAGTCGATCTGGGCTGACAGCGCGGAGGCGGTGCCGCGCTTCCTTTGGAACGCCAAAATGCGGTTTGGCAAGACGTTTGCGTCATACCAGTTGGCGAAGACGCTCGAAGCGCAACGGGTGCTCGTGGTCACGTTCAAGCCAGCGGTCGCAGACGCATGGCAGACCGACCTTGAGTCCCACGTCGATTTCGATGGGTGGCAATACTGCTCCAAGAATTCTGACCTCTCACCGGGCGATGCAGACCCGGATCGGCCGCTGGTCTACTTCGGTTCCTTCCAAGACCTGCTCGGCAAAGACAAGGCCACTGGTCTGATCAAGCCAAAGAACGAGTGGATTCACGAGATCAACTGGGATCTGGTCATCTTCGATGAATACCACTTCGGCGCCTGGCGGGACCGTGCCAAAGAACTGTTCGAGGGCGAAGACGACACGGTTGCGGAGAAGGAGCAGGACCAGGAGTTCTCACCCAACCTCGGCACGTTCTCCGAAGAGCTGGATGAGTTGGGTGGCGACGAGGACGACTTCCTGCCGATCACGACCCGTGCCTACCTGTACCTGTCGGGCACACCCTTCAAGGCGCTCGCCACGGGTGAGTTCATCGAGGAGCAGATCTACAACTGGACCTACACCGACGAGCAGTTCGCCAAGTCCTCCTACCCCGAAGACGTGTCGAATCCGTACGCGGCGTTGCCCGAGATGCGCCTGCTCACTTACCAGATGCCAGACGAGGTGCTCGCAGTAGCCAGCCAAGGTGAGTTCGACGAGTTCGACCTCAACGCGTTCTTCGCCGCTGAGGGGACCGGCAAGGCCGCGAAGTTCAAGCACGCCGATGACGTACAGAAGTGGCTCGACATCATCCGCGGCGCACACCTGCCCACCCAAGTCGACGCGATGAAGATGGGGAAGCGTCCGCCATTCCCGTATTCTGATGCCCGATTGTTGGAGTTTGTCCAACACTCGTTCTGGTTCATGCCAAGCGTCGCCGCGTGCGAGGCAATGGCGAACCTGCTTCGCGCCAAGCACAACACGTTCTGGCGCGACTACGACGTGCTGGTGGTCGCCGGGCCATCGGCAGGGATCGGGCTTGACGCGCTGCCCCCGGTTCGCAAAGCGCTCGGATCGGGCTTCGATACCAAGACCATCACGTTGTCGTGCGGGAAGCTCACCACGGGCGTCACCGTCCCCCAATGGTCGGCGATCCTGATGCTGCGGAACCTGAGCGCTCCCGAGTCGTACTTCCAAGCAGCGTTCCGGGTGCAGTCACCGTGGACGATTCGCAACCCGAACGGCGACGACCCGAACGAAGAAGAGATCATCAAACCCGTCTGTTACGTGTTCGACTTCGCACCCACCCGAGCGCTGCGCCAACTTTCCGACTACGGGATCGGGTTGTCGCCAGAGGAACCGAACCCCGAGCACGCTGTCGAAGCCCTTGTGAACTTCCTACCGGTGCTCGCATACGACGGGTCACACATGACTCCGGTCGATGCGGGCCAGATTCTCGACATCGCTCTCGCAGGCACGTCGGCCACCCTGCTTGCCCGCAAGTGGGAGTCGGCGATCCTTGTCAACGTCGACAACGACACGCTCCGTCGGATCATGGACAACGAGGCCGCGATGGAAGCGGTCATGAACATCGAGGGGTTCCGGTCGCTTGGCTCGGACATCTTCGAGACTGTCGTGAACAAGTCCGAGAAGGTGAAGGCCACCAAGAAGGACAAAGGCGACGATCTCTCTCCGAAGGAGAAGAAAGAACTGACCGCCGAAGAGAAGGAATACAAGTCGAAGCGCAAGCAGATCCAAGAGAAGCTGATCAAGTTCGCCACTCGTATCCCCGCGTTCATGTACCTCACCGACTACCGGGAAAACACCTTGCAGGATGTGATCACGAAACTTGAACCGGGCTTGTTCAAGTCGGTCACCGGCCTCACCGTCGAGGACTTCAACCTGCTGGTCTCGCTCGGCGTGTTCAACGCCACCCACATGAACCAGGCAATCTTTGCCTTCCGCCGCTACGAAGACGCGTCGCTGTCCTACACAGGCATCGAGTCGCACGAAGGTCTCCGCCACTACGGCCTCTACGACACCGTCGTCGCCGTTGACGCGTAGGCGGAACCCCTCGTCCTAAAGAATTTTCTTGGAGACGCGCATTGGCGTGTCGATGGCGATTTCGGGTTGGCATAGAAACAGGTATCAAAGAGCAAATCGCACTTTGATCCGAATCGCCGAGATTCGGCCAACACAGAAAGGGGGCGCTCAGATGAGCTCCACCAATTACAACAACAACCAGGCAGCCCGCATCGACGAGCGTGACGCCCGGCTCGACAAGCCGCTCGCCTCCTACAGCGAGGCAGTTGGGGACCGTGTCCGCGGCTATCAGCTGCGTGACTTGGACGACGGTCCGGCCATCGTGATTGATGACCCGGACATGGTCACGACGGCCACCACCGGCATCCAGCTCCTGGGCGGCTTCGGCAAGCTCCACGAGCTGCTCTCGAACATCGCACTCACCGAAGGCCTCGAAGACCTCGGCGACCACGAACTTCAGGGAGCACTCAGCGTCGCACTCGTCTCGCTCGGCCGCGAGGGAACGATTGCAGCGCTCAAGGCTGCCGCAAACTCGTAGCCATTCTGCTCACGGCAACAACCGATGGACCCTCGCGTTGGGGTGGGTACGGAGCCACGCAATCCGTACTCACCCCAACGTTTCTCTGGGCACTCACTCGGTATCGCCGGACCTTCTCACGAACGAGCTTGGAGTTGGCGGTCAATCTGGTCGACTCTGTCGAAAAGCTCTGACGCGTCAAATCGCCAGGTTGCCGGCCCGATTGCCGCCATGTCGATGATCACTCGCACCGATGGATCCCGAGGATCCGGCCGGGTTTGGATAACCCAATCCCGAATGCAACCCCGGCATACCAGGCCCGAGGAGGGATCGATCCAACTCTCGGCCTCACGGAACGGATGTTCGAAGTGGGCGACATCGATCGGCGCGATCGCAGATGCAATCACCCCGATCCGCCACGGCAAGGGCCCGCGAGCGTCGGAGGATGTGGATCGCTCGACGCCCTCAAGAGAAATGACCCGCAGGTCGGCCAATTCGGCACACAACTCGTAGCCTCCGCCCCAAAACCGGAGGCGGCCATAGATCGCCAGGTTGGCCAACGCGTCGAGCAGCTCATGCTCGCAGGGCGGCCGGTGACGAATCACAGACCGAGATCCGCCGCCGACGTGTCGCGAAGCGCCTCCGCTGGACGGACATACCGAGCCAGCGCGCTGAGCGACGCGTGGCGGGTGGTTCGGGCGAGCCGATCGGCAGGTACGCCGTTCTCGGCGGCCGTAGTTGCATGGCCTGCGCGTAGCGAATGACCTGAGATGGGAAGGTCTCCGAGGCCGGCATCGTCAGCGCGGCGGACCAAGATTCGGGCGATGTCTCGGCCGCCAAGTGGACTTCCCGTCGGACGCCGGTCCGACCAAGCAATTGTCTCGAAGAGTGGAGCATCCGGTGCATCGAGCATCGCAGTATTGATCCAGGCGTGCAATGCAGCGACGGGGTCGGTTTCCTGGTGGTGGCCCCGGGT
>CAYQFM010000010.1:5807-22300 GCA_964416735.1 uncultured Iamiaceae bacterium
CCTTAGGACCACGCCCGTGCTTCGGAAATTGACATCACCTAGCACGAGTCCGGCGAGTTCGGAACGTCGAAGCGCACCGGCGTAGCCGATCAGAATGATGGCCCGGTCACGAATACCGCGGAGCGAGGTGGCGTCGATGGTTGTCACGATTCGGCGAATCTCATCAGTGCTCAGTGGGTGCGCTTGCTGCTGAGGGGCGACGCCGATCGTGCGCCGCAGACCTGCACGGACTCGAACGACACCAGCGTGTTGAGTCGGATTGTCGAGGCCAGCGTCGACATGAGCGGCAGAAATTGCGGCAACGGCCTTATCGAGAGTCGGCATCGTGCGGCCGAGCGCCGAGAGATCGGTCAGGTAGACGGCCACATCTTCTGGCGACCCCGGAAGCGAGCACACGCGACGGTCGCGACACCAGGTCTCCCACGCACGCCATGCCGATGCGTAGGCCCGTCGGGTAGCGGGCGAGCGGGATGCGGCGATCGCCTCAGCGATAAGGTCCCGTTCGATTGGGCTGACATGGCTCGGTGCCGTCGGCCGTTCAATGGGGGCAAATTCCCGGCCACTTCGGGGTGACCGAGAAGGGTCAGTATCGGTCATTTCATGCCTCAGATCGTCGATCGTCGGCGCTTGCGATCAACATCCAGCCGAGGCATGCCAACGTCAACGCGCCGAGCCAATGGGTGCCCACGAGTGCGACGGTGGCCCAGCCGATCAGGCAGTAGCCGATGATTCCGCGGAGCCGTGAGATGGCGAACCCCAGGATTCCGAAAACTACGAAGATGAGCGCCAGCAGGATCACCGCTGGACCTCGACGAGACGGTGTGCCATGCCCTCCATGTGTCCGATAATTCGGCCTCGCCCACACGCTTGGGCCGCTTAGGCCCGCTGTGGCCCCTTCAGGCAAACATATATATGTCGCGCTGGCCGTACCGGAAGCCCCGCAAAATTGCTGACGTTTCTGACGTGGCCCCGGTTTAGCCAGGTCGGAGGTGGGAAAAGCCCAGGTCAACGCCTCGCGGACCAGCGAATGTCACGTCAGTTGCGAATGAGGGCAACTGACGTATCTGACGTAACTGAGGTCATCCGTCCACGACGTGGCCCAAAAATGCATGATCTCGGGCAGCGCGCACGGCGATCTCTAGCCCTGGCGGGGCATCCGGACTACTGGTCCTCGATTTCGAGAACCACCGATCCCTCGTCCACTTCGGACAGGGGGCGTACGAAGTAGTCCAGTGGGATAGGGACTCCTCGCACTGATGCAGTCGTACCAGCAGTGTCGCCTTCGGTGCCGCTTGAGTTCGGGCGGCTCTTGCGCGCGACCTGGACTGTCGCACTGTTCGCCGGCTTTGCCCACCCCGCTGCGATGCCTTCGTCCCAGATGCTGGACCATGCACTCGACGCTTTCGAACCCGGAGGGATGAGGGCTGGAAAATGCCTCTTGGCGAGCTGGAAGGCAGCGTGAGCGGTGAAGAGGATGTAGTCGCCGTGTTGCATGGGGGCGTAGTAGCCGATCTGGGTCCCCTTGGTGCGGAACTTGTCGTCGTCGGAAGTCCAGCCGAGGAGTTGGGCAATGAACGGCGGGTATCCCTTGGACTGTGGGGGTTTGGGCATTCCGTTGTCGCGTAGGTCGGTGATGTAGCCCGCGCCGGACTCCAGCACAGCGCGCAGCGCTTCAAGTAGCGCCATGCCTGGCGTTGATTCTGACTGTGCCTGGTAGTGGATCTTCGGGATCGCATAGAAGCGGTCCATGCGCGCCTCGACCAAGGTTGCATCGTCCTCTAGCCCGAGGTCGCGCAGAACCTCAACCAAGAGATGTAGCCCGACGAGGATGTCCGCGCACATCTTTGCGTGGCGAGTTGAGGCACCGCCTCCGCCGAGCTTGTCGACGGCCTCGGCCTCGATGTGGGACATGATCTCCTGCCATTCTGCAACAGTGTTCCGGTATCCGTTGTCGCGGATGCGGCGCGCCATCCAGATGATTGCCGAACCGGAAACCACGGAAGGAGCGTTCGAGATGTCGCGTAGTTCTACCCAATGGTCCGTAGCCGCCTTGTCGCCGAGCGTGCCGGCCTGGAACTGGTAGTGGATGCAGCGGTCCATGACGCTGGAGACCGTCAAAGCATTCTCGGCCGTGATGATCGGTAGTGCTCGTGGCCGTAGTACTTCCACGGCATGCATATCTCTGGTCATCCGGCGCTTGACCGACTGGTTGTGACAGGCTCGCACGATGTTTTCCAGCGTCGCCTCTTCTTGTCGCGTTAGGGACACCGAAACGCTCGGCGCGAGGTCGTCGAAGACCCAAATGGCGGAACGCGCTTGGGTGTTCTCGTTTGCGGCACGGGTATCTTTCGTTGAACCGGGAAGGCTGTTTTCCGTCCAGGTCCCTTCCAACCATTGCCAGAACGACAGGATCGCCGCGGCGGTCCATGACTTGCCCACACGTCGTGGCCCCGAGAAGAGAATCGGCGTGCGTACCTGGATCGGGATGACTGGGCGCAACGCCGTTGCAAGCACGAGTTCGGCTAACCCCTCCTGGTTGAAGGTGTTGCGTCGCAGGAGTGAGTCGATGACCGCATGGATGTACCGAGCGGCTTCGTCGTTGTCGTCCAGCACGGTCGCACCGAACTTGTCGGCGTCGGCCAACAGGTGCTCGTTGCACCCCGGCTTTGTCGCTTCATCCTCGCCGTCTGGACCAATGCAGATCGGACCGATCAGAAACCGCATACCCTTGGGGGTTGGGACCCACCCCATGTGCTGGAACTCAACGCGATGTTCGATCTCTTCTGCCCGATTGGCCTTGAGAGCGGCGAGCCAGGCCATGGGAGGTGGCCAAGCGGGATGCTCTGATACGGATGCGGGCGTCGACACCAAGCGGTACCAGTCGGCGGGTCTCGCTCCGAGGGTCGACGAGGGAACGACGAAGGTTTCGAGAATGGGATCGCCGTCAGAATCACCAACCGGCGTCCATGTCAACTCGATGTCGTTGAACTGCTCACTGCCCTCGTCGGGGACATGGAGTTGCAAGATTCCATCGTCAACCTCGTCCTCGGTGATGCTCCGCCTGTCGATCCGTGCCTTGATACGTCCAACGATGGGAACCCTGCGTTCCCAGACGTGCATATTGGTTTTACGTCCATCGGCATCGGTGCCCTGAACAAGCTCCTCAGCGCACAGCTTGTCCTCATTCATGCGCCAGTCGCCGGGGCGCGCTTCGATCTCAGATTTGGCCGGACACGGGGGCATCTCGGTCAGGAGTCGGCCACCAAGATCGCTCCAGACGCCGTACTCAGCGAGGAAGTCGTCCAAGCCCGCCCGCACATCTTGCCGATTGGCGTCGGACACCGAGAGATCCACCAGCAGAGGTGTGCCGTGGTGCGTTTTGATGTAGGACCAGAGCTTGTCTGCCTGGTTCCACACCTGACGGTTGACATCAACGTCCTTGTCAAAGGCAATCCACACCTGGCGGTCTCGCATTGGCAGCACACCAAGCTCGGGGTTGGAATGCCAGCTGGCGACACCGGCGAACGAAACGCACAGGTGCCGAGCTGATACGGGCAGGCCCTCAAGAATCTCCCGCAGACGTTCCCGTGGATCACCGGACACATCGCAGAGCTCCGCGTCGCTCACCCCATACTGGCGACAGATGGCCGTGAGTGCTGCGTCGATCTTGATCGTGCCCTCGGAGATCACGATGTTGAGCGGCTCTTGTATCCACGACAGCGGCACAGATGGGTGAACGTCGATCGGTACGCCCGTTCCGGCGACGAACTCGTACTTGAGCAGCTTGCCCTGATCGTTGGTGCGTGGACGTAGCGGGCGGAGCTGCATGGTGCGCCAAGTTGATGGGAGCCCATCGACGGCGGACTTGTAAGCGTCGTCCAGTGAGAACAACGGCATAAGCAGTACGCCACCGGCCGACGCGAGGTCTCGCACCTTGCGCCCCAGCCCCGTATTGAGCGGGCCGAGTCCCAGCCTTGTGGCGACATCTTTGTAGTAGCTGCTTTCACCGGTGCGGACCCACTCGTACCCCCGTGCGGCCGCCACCAGCGGTGCCACGGCAGAGCCCCGAAGTTTGCGCGGTGCTTCAGCTTCGTCGGCGTCCGAGCAAAGCCAGGTGTAGCTGTCAGTGGCGTAGAGCGGGAGTGGCCCGTCAGTGGGAGAGATTTGGTGTGGGTGGGAAGCAGGCTGAGGTTGGTCCATACCTTGGTATGTGCGGGAGCATCCACGCGGTACCTGGTTCTCCGGCGTTCTTTTCTAGTGACATGCGTCACTTACTTCGCCTTGTGGGCCCTCGAACTCCCGCGCCCCTGAGCGCCGCTTCTGCATTCGTAATGCGTTGCGAATCGAAGCCGGATCTGTGCCGAAAAATCACCTCCGATGTGGCGGGCAGATCCCGCAAGATCTTGAGGGCTGTTGCGGGTCGAACGTGAAGGAAATCAGCACCCTTTTTGGTGTGGATCTTGGTTCGCGAATCTCCCATCTACGTGGAATCGGCGCGCGCCTACGTGCCCCTATTTCCCAGCGAAAAGGCGCGAAAATGGCCCGTACGTTCCTAGGTTCTAAACCCATGCCCAAAGTGATCCTAGGAATGTGGACGGCCAGCCTCGATGTTCCAAACAGTGGGAGAGGTTCGCAGGTGGAAATGCGGTCGAAAAAGTCGGACGATCTGCAACTCCTCTCAGGGGCATCAATGTGCAGGTGAGGTGGCTGCGAGCCGGGAGAAGTTCCAATCGAGAATCACGAAGATCATTCGCCAGGCACCTCCACCGTGAGGGTCCCGCATGAGCCCGGTGCGCGCTGAACATGTGCGTCAGAAGCTCGTTGACCACGGCAGGGCGACCGTCGGCGTGAACAAGTCATCACGATGGCACCGCGCTGACTATCTCACGTCGGCAAGTCTGCACCGTTGTGGCGGGATCGCAACGTCAGCCACCCTGCGGTGGCGACGACTGCTAGCGCGGCGATCCCGGCGGCGATCCAGACCCAGCTCGGTGTGGAGGGGCTCTGGCTCACACGATGGGAAGGCTGTGACGGTGCCTTCGAAGCGATCGGCTTCACATGGCTCGACGCGGTAGTTGTTGGTGTGGTCGTTGTCGTGGCGTCGCCTGGATGGATAACAGTGCGGTGGCCGTCTTTGGTCACGATGGTTTTGGTCCCGTCCTTGGCGATGTAGGTCACGGTCCCGTTCGTGGACTTGATGACCTTCGTGCCATTGGGCAGCGTTGTCGTCACGGTGCCATTGGCAGTCGTAGTCGTCTTAGTCCCATCCTGGCGAGTCACCGTCACCGCCCCATTGTGAGTGGAGGCCGAAACGACCGGCGACGCAGGAGTCGGCGTGCCACCGGCAGGCGGAGTTGTCGAGCCACCACCGGACGGGGCAGAAGGCTGAGTGGGATTCGGCGTGGCAGGCGGCTGGGTGACAGGCGGCTGGGTGACAGGCGGCTGGGTGGGGGCCGGTGTCGTTGGAGGAGCGGACTGGGGGCACTGCACACCACCCTGGTCGGCGTTGATGTGAGTTGCGGGCACTGGTGCGGACGCGAAAAGGTCCACATTGGCTCCGACCACCATTGGGGTCAGGGCCTGCCCGTTACAGGCGACTCCGATGTCCATAGTCGTGGCGTTGTCCGACATGAGGATATTGCGGTGGGTCTGGCTGTTCATGAAGCTAACCAGTGCTGCACCTGGAGTTTGGGTTCCTCTCAGCCAGACATCAGTGGGGTCGTATTGCCCTGCGCTGATTGCCGCCTGCGCCGCACCGTTGTACGTGCACGACAACCCGCTCAGACCATAGGCCGCTCTCTGGGCGTTGACGAAGTCGCAGAATTGATGCGCGGCCTGCGATTCGGTCGGTGTCACAGCACTCGCAGCCGTTGCGGTCACTGTCGTCAAGGCACCGAAGATCAAGGTGGCTGCGGTGCTTGTGGTGATCAGTCGAATGATGGTGTTCATGCTCCCTCTAGGCTCCTGTTTGCTGCTTCCAGCCTGCAACGACGATGAAACAGACCCTAGCGCCCGACAACCATGTGTGCGGCCGTGTGACACGGCCCGTATGTGTCAGATTAAAAGCCAAATTCCAGCGTGTATCGCTGAACAGCCTTGACATGCACCCTTAGTCCGCTGTTCCGTTGCGGTGGGATCGCAGCGTCAGCCATCCGGTGGTGGCGACGATTGCTAGGGCGGCGATCCCGGCGGCGATCCAGACCCAGGCCGGTGTGGACGAGTTCCGACTCACACGGTGGGAAGGCGGCGACAGTGCCTTCGAGGCGACTGGCTTCACATGGCTCGGCGCGGTCGTTGTTGGTGTGGTCGTTGTCGTGGCGTCGCCTGGATGGACAACGGTTCGGTGGCCGTCTTTGGTCACGATGGTCTTGGTCCCGTCCTTGGCGATGAAGGTCACGGTCCCATCTTTGGATCTGATGACCTTCGTGCCATTAGGCAGCGATGTCGTCACCGTGCCATTGGCAGACGTGGTCGTCTTGGTCCCATCCTGACAGGTCACCGTCACCGACCCATTATGTGTTGCGGTCGAAACGACCGGCGACGCAGGAGCCGGCGTGCCACCGGCAGGCGGAGTTGTCGAGCCACCACCGGACGGGGCAGAAAGCTGAGTGGCGGGTGGAATTGGAGCCTGAGTAGCCGGCGGCTGAGTGGCAGGTGGCTGAGTGGCAGGAGGAGAAGACTTGGGGCACTGCACGCCACCCTTGTCGGGCAAGATGGAGGTGGGAGGCACGTTATGCGATGCAAATAGGTCTATATCAGCTCCGACCACCATTGGGGTGCCGGGCTGTCCGTTACAGGCCACACCGATGTCCATGGTCGTGGCGTTATCCGACATCAGAATATCGCGGTGGGCCTGGCTATTCATGAAGATCACCAGGGCGGCACCGGGGGTCTGTGTTCCGGGCAGCCAAACGCCCGTGGGATCGTGTTGTCCGTCACTAATCTCTTGCTGTGCCTTACCGTTATAAGTGCACGACAACCCGCCCAGATTGTAGGCAGCTCGTTGAGCGTTGACGAAGTTGCAGAACTGGTGTGCGGCCTGCGATTCTGTCGGCGTCATGGCGCTCGCCACTGTTGCAGTAACCACCATCGAGGCACCGAAGATCAAGGCGGCTGCGGTGTTGGTGGCGATCAGCCGAGTGATGGTCTTCATGGTCTAGCCTTTCGGCATGCCAAATCCGTTGATCAGCTCCGCGCCGCAATTTGTCTTGCACGCGCCGCAAACCGTTCAGCCTCGCCCTTGCCTTGCTTTATGAGCTGAGCCGCCTTCGACTTTCCATCCAGAGTCGTGAAGACCGTTCCGTTATCGCGGCACATCGACATCAAGGTTTTCATGTTGTCCAGAGTGCCATCATATGTCTGCGCTAACTGGTGGTCATGAGGAGCCGGTGCCTTCAGAGCGCGTTCAGCTGTCGTCAATGCGGTCCGACATCGGTCGGCTAGTACAGACGCTGGCTGTCGATCCAAGATACTCTGAAAAGCCAAGGCCATGCTTTCCGAGGCAAGAGAGGTATTGGGAAGACCAGTCGTTACCAGCCATTTGAGATCGGAGATGTCTTGCGAGCGAGCTGGGGTGTGACTCGAGCTAATCGGACGCGCGGCTTTGTTGCTGGTGTTCGCAGTACACGCTGCCGTCAGCGACATGAACACCAGAGTGGCTAGGGCAAGTGCAAACTTTGATCGCATGGGCTTGGAGCAGGGACTACTGCTGAAGGCCACCGAAGTCTGACTTTGAAAAACTGTCAAAACCGCCATTCGCATTCAGATTCATATTGACGGTTGCGGAGCCCCAGGACCAGGTTTCATTCTCTCGACCAGTCAAGGTGTGGACCCGGCTAATCGCAAACAGAGGTTTCGCGTCGGTTCCGGTCAGGGTGATTGAAACGGAGCCGCCGAGGTTGTCATCACGCCAATTGATGGAGGTTTCCGTATTTCCAACGGTGACTGGTTGGATGAGTTTGTCTGCGGAGCTGTCGTACCAAGCAGCACAGCCGGTGAGAAGCACCTCTTTCACACCGTCAATGGGCACCTCCGCGAGGTCGAAGCCTGCTTGGCATGTCGATTCGTCACCCGTCGCCGCAATTCCGGCAGAAACGATTTTGTCCACATGGCTGACAGCCTTTTTCTTGGCACCATCGGTCAATTGAGGAATCGGAATAGTTGCGTGGATATCAATTCCATGCAGATCAGGGTACGCCAGCACTGAAGCGTCGTAACCCTTAGAAGTCACAAGATCATATTTTCCGATGAGGATTGGGGGTGGATCGTCTTGTGCTCCCGGAAGAAGGCTACGGAGAGGTGCCTTGCCAACCACGAGATGTGCACCGCTAAAAGCGATCCCGTTTAGTCCGCCACTTGTAACGCTACTTGGGATTTGGGCAAGCAGGTCCCCACCGCTGATGACCCATTTCCCACCAGACATAGAGAGGTTGAGGACCTTGGCGCCTTTGTGATTGACACTGAACCGGACCGTCGTGCTCGTCGGGAGCTGGTAGTGGTCAGGCTCGTAACTCTCGGCCCGGATCATCCGCCCCCGGTCATCACGCACCATCGGATGGAAAGAGTCAGCGAAGGCACCTGCATTCTCCGTAGGCACTGTTGCCGACTCCACTCGGGGTACTTGAAGCATAGGTACCCCGACACTCTTCAGGTCAACTTTGACAGGCCCCGTTCCCCGCCAGGCGTCAGCGGTGTCCGAAAATTCCACATCACTCTTCACATCCGCATTCATAAGGGACTCAAGCGAGTCCAACTTGCCAGATTCCATTGCCGTGGAAAATGCGGAAGCGAAGCTATCCATCTGCTTCTCAAGCGTCGCCTCTTGCACCTTTCGCTGTTTATTTTCTGCTTGAACCTGGCTCGTTATCTTCTGTTGCGCTTTGGCAATAGCGTCATCGACTCGTTGTTGCGGGTCGGCTTTCGCCGCACAACTACCCAAAGTTCCGCCAACAAGGAGGGCCACCAGAACGGCCGTCAAGCCCGAACGAACCTTGCGCGGCATCCATCGAGCCGATATCTCATCAACGCTGTTGTTCACGGCGGTTGCTGTCCCTTCCTCAGATTGGTGTTCGGGGACTGTCTAGCACAGCCGCCAACCACAGATGCCCATTGAGGGTTCGCACGGGCTTGACGCAATGAGCTGGCCCCCTCAGCACGCCTACTCCGCTACTCCGCTACGGCGTGATCGCATCGTCAGCCACACGGCGGTGGCGACGATTGCGAGCGCGGCGATCCCTGCGGCGATCCAGACCCAGGCCGGGATGCGGCTCTGGCTCACACGATGGGAGGGCTGCGACGGTGCCTTCGAAGCGATCGGCTTCACATGGCTCGGCGCGGTAGATGTTGGTGCGGTCGTTGTCGTGGCGTCGCCTGGGCGGACAACAGTACGGTGGCCGTCTTTGGTCACGATGGTCTTGGTCCCGTCCTTGGAGATGAAGGTCACGGTCCCGTTCGTGGACTTGATGACCTTCGTGCCATTGGGCAGCGTTGTCGTCACGGTGCCATTGGCAGTCGTAGTCGTCTTAGTCCCATCCTGGCGAGTCACCGTCACCGCCCCATTGTGAGTGGAGGCCGAAACGACCGGCGACGCAGGAGTCGGCGTGCCACCGGCAGGCGGAGTTGTCGAGCCACCACCGGACGGGGCAGAAGGCTGAGTGGGATTCGGCGTGGCAGGCGGCTGGGTGACAGGCGGCTGGGTGACAGGCGGCTGGGTGGGGGCCGGTGTCGTTGGAGGAGCGGACTGGGGGCACTGCACACCACCCTGGTCGGCGTTGATGTGAGTTGCGGGCACTGGTGCGGACGCGAAAAGGTCCACATTGGCTCCGACCACCATTGGGGTCAGGGCCTGCCCGTTACAGGCGACTCCGATGTCCATAGTCGTGGCGTTGTCCGACATGAGGATATTGCGGTGGGTCTGGCTGTTCATGAAGCTAACCAGTGCTGCACCTGGAGTTTGGGTTCCTCTCAGCCAGACATCAGTGGGGTCGTATTGCCCTGCGCTGATTGCCGCCTGCGCCGCACCGTTGTACGTGCACGACAACCCGCTCAGACCATAGGCCGCTCTCTGGGCGTTGACGAAGTCGCAGAATTGATGCGCGGCCTGCGATTCGGTCGGTGTCACAGCACTCGCAGCCGTTGCGGTCACTGTCGTCAAGGCACCGAAGATCAAGGTGGCTGCGGTGCTTGTGGTGATCAGTCGAATGATGGTGTTCATGCTCCCTCTAGGCTCCTGTTTGCTGCTTCCAGCCTGCAACGACGATGAAACAGACCCTAGCGCCCGACAACCATGTGTGCGGCCGTGTGACACGGCCCGTATGTGTCAGATTAAAAGCCAAATTCCAGCGTGTATCGCTGAACAGCCTTGACATGCACCCTTAGTCCGCTGTTCCGTTGCGGTGGGATCGCAGCGTCAGCCATCCGGTGGTGGCGACGATTGCTAGGGCGGCGATCCCGGCGGCGATCCAGACCCAGGCCGGTGTGGACGAGTTCCGACTCACACGGTGGGAAGGCGGCGACAGTGCCTTCGAGGCGACTGGCTTCACATGGCTCGGCGCGGTCGTTGTTGGTGTGGTCGTTGTCGTGGCGTCGCCTGGATGGACAACGGTTCGGTGGCCGTCTTTGGTCACGATGGTCTTGGTCCCGTCCTTGGCGATGAAGGTCACGGTCCCATCTTTGGATCTGATGACCTTCGTGCCATTAGGCAGCGATGTCGTCACCGTGCCATTGGCAGACGTGGTCGTCTTGGTCCCATCCTGACAGGTCACCGTCACCGACCCATTATGTGTTGCGGTCGAAACGACCGGCGACGCAGGAGCCGGCGTGCCACCGGCAGGCGGAGTTGTCGAGCCACCACCGGACGGGGCAGAAAGCTGAGTGGCGGGTGGAATTGGAGCCTGAGTAGCCGGCGGCTGAGTGGCAGGTGGCTGAGTGGCAGGAGGAGAAGACTTGGGGCACTGCACGCCACCCTTGTCGGGCAAGATGGAGGTGGGAGGCACGTTATGCGATGCAAATAGGTCTATATCAGCTCCGACCACCATTGGGGTGCCGGGCTGTCCGTTACAGGCCACACCGATGTCCATGGTCGTGGCGTTATCCGACATCAGAATATCGCGGTGGGCCTGGCTATTCATGAAGATCACCAGGGCGGCACCGGGGGTCTGTGTTCCGGGCAGCCAAACGCCCGTGGGATCGTGTTGTCCGTCACTAATCTCTTGCTGTGCCTTACCGTTATAAGTGCACGACAACCCGCCCAGATTGTAGGCAGCTCGTTGAGCGTTGACGAAGTTGCAGAACTGGTGTGCGGCCTGCGATTCTGTCGGCGTCATGGCGCTCGCCACTGTTGCAGTAACCACCATCGAGGCACCGAAGATCAAGGCGGCTGCGGTGTTGGTGGCGATCAGCCGAGTGATGGTCTTCATGGTCTAGCCTTTCGGCATGCCAAATCCGTTGATCAGCTCCGCGCCGCAATTTGTCTTGCACGCGCCGCAAACCGTTCAGCCTCGCCCTTGCCTTGCTTTATGAGCTGAGCCGCCTTCGACTTTCCATCCAGAGTCGTGAAGACCGTTCCGTTATCGCGGCACATCGACATCAAGGTTTTCATGTTGTCCAGAGTGCCATCATATGTCTGCGCTAACTGGTGGTCATGAGGAGCCGGTGCCTTCAGAGCGCGTTCAGCTGTCGTCAATGCGGTCCGACATCGGTCGGCTAGTACAGACGCTGGCTGTCGATCCAAGATACTCTGAAAAGCCAAGGCCATGCTTTCCGAGGCAAGAGAGGTATTGGGAAGACCAGTCGTTACCAGCCATTTGAGATCGGAGATGTCTTGCGAGCGAGCTGGGGTGTGACTCGAGCTAATCGGACGCGCGGCTTTGTTGCTGGTGTTCGCAGTACACGCTGCCGTCAGCGACATGAACACCAGAGTGGCTAGGGCAAGTGCAAACTTTGATCGCATGGGCTTGGAGCAGGGACTACTGCTGAAGGCCACCGAAGTCTGACTTTGAAAAACTGTCAAAACCGCCATTCGCATTCAGATTCATATTGACGGTTGCGGAGCCCCAGGACCAGGTTTCATTCTCTCGACCAGTCAAGGTGTGGACCCGGCTAATCGCAAACAGAGGTTTCGCGTCGGTTCCGGTCAGGGTGATTGAAACGGAGCCGCCGAGGTTGTCATCACGCCAATTGATGGAGGTTTCCGTATTTCCAACGGTGACTGGTTGGATGAGTTTGTCTGCGGAGCTGTCGTACCAAGCAGCACAGCCGGTGAGAAGCACCTCTTTCACACCGTCAATGGGCACCTCCGCGAGGTCGAAGCCTGCTTGGCATGTCGATTCGTCACCCGTCGCCGCAATTCCGGCAGAAACGATTTTGTCCACATGGCTGACAGCCTTTTTCTTGGCACCATCGGTCAATTGAGGAATCGGAATAGTTGCGTGGATATCAATTCCATGCAGATCAGGGTACGCCAGCACTGAAGCGTCGTAACCCTTAGAAGTCACAAGATCATATTTTCCGATGAGGATTGGGGGTGGATCGTCTTGTGCTCCCGGAAGAAGGCTACGGAGAGGTGCCTTGCCAACCACGAGATGTGCACCGCTAAAAGCGATCCCGTTTAGTCCGCCACTTGTAACGCTACTTGGGATTTGGGCAAGCAGGTCCCCACCGCTGATGACCCATTTCCCACCAGACATAGAGAGGTTGAGGACCTTGGCGCCTTTGTGATTGACACTGAACCGGACCGTCGTGCTCGTCGGGAGCTGGTAGTGGTCAGGCTCGTAACTCTCGGCCCGGATCATCCGCCCCCGGTCATCACGCACCATCGGATGGAAAGAGTCAGCGAAGGCACCTGCATTCTCCGTAGGCACTGTTGCCGACTCCACTCGGGGTACTTGAAGCATAGGTACCCCGACACTCTTCAGGTCAACTTTGACAGGCCCCGTTCCCCGCCAGGCGTCAGCGGTGTCCGAAAATTCCACATCACTCTTCACATCCGCATTCATAAGGGACTCAAGCGAGTCCAACTTGCCAGATTCCATTGCCGTGGAAAATGCGGAAGCGAAGCTATCCATCTGCTTCTCAAGCGTCGCCTCTTGCACCTTTCGCTGTTTATTTTCTGCTTGAACCTGGCTCGTTATCTTCTGTTGCGCTTTGGCAATAGCGTCATCGACTCGTTGTTGCGGGTCGGCTTTCGCCGCACAACTACCCAAAGTTCCGCCAACAAGGAGGGCCACCAGAACGGCCGTCAAGCCCGAACGAACCTTGCGCGGCATCCATCGAGCCGATATCTCATCAACGCTGTTGTTCACGGCGGTTGCTGTCCCTTCCTCAGATTGGTGTTCGGGGACTGTCTAGCACAGCCGCCAACCACAGATGCCCATTGAGGGTTCGCACGGGCTTGACGCAATGAGCTGGCCCCCTCAGCACGCCTACTCCGCTACTCCGCTACGGCGTGATCGCATCGTCAGCCACACGGCGGTGGCGACGATTGCGAGCGCGGCGATCCCTGCGGCGATCCAGACCCAGGCCGGGATGCGGCTCTGGCTCACACGATGGGAGGGCTGCGACGGTGCCTTCGAAGCGATCGGCTTCACATGGCTCGGCGCGGTAGATGTTGGTGCGGTCGTTGTCGTGGCGTCGCCTGGGCGGACAACAGTACGGTGGCCTTCTTTGGTCACGATGGTCTTGGTCCCGTCCTTGGAGATGAAGGTCACGGTCCCATCCTTGGACTTGATGACCTTCGTACCATTGGGCAGCGAGGTCGTGACCGTGCCATTGGCAGCCGTAGTCGTCTTGTTTCCGTCCTGACGAGTCACCGTCACCGCCCCATTGTGAGTCGTAGTCGAAACGACCGGCGACGCAGAGGTCGGCGTGTCACCTCCAGATGGCTGCGGAGCCGAGCCACCATCACCCATCGAAGGGGATTGTGTGGGCGTGCCACCGCCTCTGCTGGCAGGGGGTTGGGTGGCAAGTGGGGCAGCAGGAGTGGTCGGGGGAGCGGGCTCCGAGCAGCTTGCTCCGCTGTGCTGGGGGGTCGCTGGCGGGTAGGGCGTTGATGCCGCAGTGTCGTCAAAGACTGGGTCAACAATGACACCACCAACATGAAGTTGCCCTTGAGAATCACAGGCCACGCCAAGGAGAATTTTCGTAGCGTGCAGCTGGAGGATTGGAACGGCATGTGCAGGTGACAGCATGAACTCGGCGACTGCCTGTCCACTCTGCCCAGGTGACAACGAGGGCGGAGGCACACAAATCGATATTGCAAAGCCCCCATTTCCAGCGGAGTTGGCGTAATTGATCGGGTCGTCGCAAGAGTTGGCCATGATGGCACTCAAGGCCGGATCGAGCACGACCGGTATGGCAGGTGCCCCCGCATGGGCGCGTTCGTTTGCAAGGAACCTGACAACATCCTGCGCAGCCGATGCCGTGTCGGCACTCGCCGCCGTTGCGGTCATTGCCATCGAGGCACAGAAGATCAGGGCGGCTGCGGTGCTTGTGGCGATCAGTCGGCTGATGGTTCTCATGGTTCCCCTCCACTCTCTCGGCGAACCGAGCATAGCCATCCCCATGTGGGCGGTCACTTGAGATGCCCCACGCAGACGCGTTCGATCGTGATCAGTAGTCGCCTCCGCCTTGAGAATCGTGCGCGAATTCGGAGGATGCAAAATGTGCCAAACGGGCAGGTCACAGCGTGCAGGGGCCAGGTCACCTTTGGGCCACTTTGCCGCTCCCAACACAACCTCTTTGGAGGTAGCGGAGCGGAGTGTGGTCAGGCAGTTCACCTCGACTGAAGTGTCAACACAGAGGTCGACATTCAGGATGAGATTAGACGACGTTCCAATCGCAGAGTGACTCGCAGCGAGTCGTCGTCGGCGCCTTTGGCGGACCGTGGAGACGATTGACGATTGCAGACTACGCAGCGACCCCGGCGGAGGGCTCAGAAGCCGAATCGACCCACAGGCACGCCGACTCCCATCGACCGGAGGCTACGGGAGCCTCTACTTCTAACCGCCGGAACTTGGAGCTGATTTGATGTGACGCAGGAAACCAATCTTGCCAGCGTGCAATTGCGAGGTGCTGGCACACCCCGCTCTCGACCAAGTGCGGTCTAGCGGCGAGCACGTCATCGAACCGGTTCCGCAAGGTGCCATAGAGAGTTCTGGATTTCGAAGGACGGCCCGCCTCGACGAACACGACCATTCCATCCCGGGCAGGTCCTTCTGAACAGAGAAGATCCGCCACCCGTCCGATCTTGTCAGCGAGGCCGCGACCAGACGCGGCAGTCAGCTCGATGAGGACCGGCCTGCCATCAGGTCGAACAATGAGGCCGTCGGATGCCGCCCGGTTGCCTGGCGATTGTGCCGTCGGCCCGAAGAGGTGTCGGTGAATCGTCGCCAGTTCGCCGCCGACGGATGGTCGAGGAATCAGAATCTCGCTGGCCCGCAGGGCGACCTCCGCGGCCAACACGTTGTGCCGAACCGCCAGAGTTCCGGCTCGTTGCGGGTTGGTTGGCCCCCAGATGCTGGCGCGCTCATCACGGGTGAGGGCGCGCACCAGGCGACCTAGCGGGCGCCCGGGCAGGATCCGAAATACCGCCGGCGCTCCAGTCGGCATTTTGCAGGACTGGATGAGACCAGCGTGGCTGAGCAAGTCTACGCGAGGGTGACGTGCCCAGTCCCCGCGCAATGCCGCAAATGCGATCTGTTCTCTCGTAACGATGCCGTAGCTCGCGATCATCGAAAGCACCGAGATGTATTCGGCTCGGAGCGGAGATTCGAGGATATGGTCAATGGTTTCGTTGCGCGACATCGAGGCCAACCGTCGGCGCGCTGGTTTCACGGGAGCATCAGTTGCCGTCGTAGCTCTCCAGTCCGCCTTCGTGGGCTCAGACAGAGATGACCAGTAAGGGTCGATTCGTTCGGCCATCCGCATCACCGATCCACTGGGCGGAGGAGGCAAAGGGAGAGTCCAGCTCGGAGGCACATGGGTGGCTGTCACACCAGCTATATGTGCGGGACCCCACGAAGATCCTCGCGCTGCGAAAGCGGAGTCGGCCGCCTCGATGAATCGATCGAAGATCTACACCGGGAGCTGGGGCCGATAAACGCGCCCTCAGATGACGGCACACGCGTCCGATCTGGCTAGGCAGCAACTCAGGGCGGTCCCGTCCGCAACCTGGGCGCCTGCGAGCGGCACGCTCCAGTGTCACATGCTCAACGGTTTCGTGCTCCGGGGTTCGCGAAACGACGGGTTCGGCTCGACGACGTGCTATTCGGCAAGTACCCCCAAGATGCCTTGCCTCGCTCACATCTCGCTCACATCGGCCGGTGTAACCGGAGATGTGCGCGGTGCGTCGCGGTAACATGCGGACAGTGCTGTCGCCTCAAAATCCCAGGTCAGATCGCCAAGACCCGAGAATCGTTGGGTTTGGCGATTGGATTGTTGATGCCTTCACACGGCAGAGGTCACAGGTTCGAGTCCTGTTACGCCCACTCCGAGAA
>CAYQFM010000011.1:0-21336 GCA_964416735.1 uncultured Iamiaceae bacterium
GTTCAACATCCAGGACGTCTTCCCGGATGTAGCGGTTGAGTTGGGAGTGTTGACCAACAAGTGGGTCATTGCCGGCTCACGATGGCTGGAGCGCTTTTCGTACCGGTGTGCGGACGCCGTGACCGTGCTTTCAGATGACCTCGCCGACAACGTGCGGTCCAAGATCGGAGCGCAGGGTTCCAAGGTGCGGGTGATACCCAATTTTGTCGATACGGAGAGGATCCGGCCCGCGGAGCGTGAGAACTCATATAGAAGTGAATACGGGCTCGAGGGTAAGCGGGTGGTCATGTATGCGGGCAATGTGGGCCTATCGCAATCGCTCGATCTGGTTCTGGATGCCGCACGGGCCTTTGCGGAAGACCCGGATGTGGTGTTCGTGATCAATGGTGGTGGTGTCGCGCGCTCGGAACTCGAGGCCCGCGCTGAGGGGCTGGACAACGTGCGCTTCGTGGACATGCAGCCCCGCGAGAGGCTGCCCGAGGTGCTCGCCGCAGGCGATGTGCACGTCGTGCCGCTCAAGGTGGGCCTGGCCCGCTCCAGTGTCCCCTCCAAGCTCTACTCCATCCTGGCCGCGGGTCGTCCGGTCGTGGCCAGTGTCGACCCCGGCACGGAAGTGGCCAACACTATTGACCGGGCGGGTGCGGGGATTTCCGTGGCGCCCGAGAATCCAGAAGCGTTCATCTCGGCGCTGAAGAATGTTCTGTCGGCACCGTCCATGGCGCGCGACATGGGGGCCTCGGGACGTCGTTTTGTCGAGTCCTGGGCGTCTCCGGCAGCGGTTGCTCACTCGTATGAGACCCTTTTTGACGAGTTGAGTAGCCGACGTGGTGGGGAGAGGTATGTTTCTTCGGTCATGTATCCGACGCCGGAGGAAACGACCGGGTGAAAGCCGTGATTCTCGTGGGTGGGTTCGGAACCAGACTCCGGCCGCTCACATTGCACACGCCGAAACAGATGCTGCCCATCGTCGATCGACCCATGATCGAACATGTCGCCGCGAAACTCGGTGAGTACGGCGTGACCGAGGCAATCTTGTCGCTCGGTTACAAGCCCGATGCGTTCTTTGAGGCGTACCCCGACAACGTGTGTGCGGGCGTGAGGCTGCATTACGCCATTGAGGCGGAACCGCTCGATACCGCTGGAGCAATCCGATTTGCTGCTACAGAGGGCGGGATCGATTCGACGTTCATCGTGGTGAATGGCGATGTGCTCACCGATCTCGATGTCACCGCACTGTGGGACTTTCACCACGGGTGCGGCGCTCAGGCCACGATTGCGCTCACCCCGGTCGACGACCCATCGCGCTACGGCGTGGTTCCGATAGACAGCGCTGGGAAGGTGCTCGATTTCGTGGAGAAGCCGCCGCGGGGTGAGGAGCCCACCAATTGGATCAACGCCGGTACCTACGTGCTTGAACCTTCGGTTCTGGAACAGATCGCGGGCGACCGTCGGGTTTCGATCGAACGCGAGACGTTTCCGGAGTTGGTGGCGGGCGGAACCCTGTACGCGGTCCAGTCCGACGCGTACTGGATAGACGCGGGTACGCCGGAAACATACCTGCAGGCACAGCTTGACCTCGTGGATGGACGCCGCGGTGCGATGGGCCGAGCTGTGTCGCCGGATGCGGAAATCGATCTGAATACCGACGTGGAGCACTCAATCGTCATGGCCGGTGCCGCCATCGAGGATGGAGCGATCGTTCACGATTCCGTGCTTCTTCCAGGCGCTGCCGTAGGGCAGGGTGCAGCGGTTGAAAATTCGATAGTCGGTCCCGCAGCGGTAATAGGAGCACACGCCGAAGTGACCGCGATGAGTGTCATCGGCGCAGGGGTGATCGTGCCGGACGGTGCGGTTGTCGACGCCATGAGAATCCCCGAAGGTGATGTCTGACGTCGGCTATCCAGGGACGTCGCGCTGTGGTGACCGGAGGGGCTGATTCGGCGGGACTGACTCAGCGGAAGAGATCTTCGTTCGGGTGGCGCACGATCTCACCTATCACATTTCCGCTTCGGAACCACTCGGGGTTCACGCCGCGAACAACAGCCACCGGCACCGCCCGGGATTTACCCATCACCAGTTCGGCTGCAGCGGCAATCTCGTCAACTACCGCCACCTCCGTGACCTGCATTTCACGCCCGAGAGCGTCGTGGGTGCCTCGGAGGTCGACCACGGCTGCGATTCCCGCACAGCCGATCGCAATGTCGGTGACGCCCCGTCTCCATGTACGTCCGAATGTGTCGGAGATGATGACGGCGACCTCGACCCCGGCCTTCGCCCGTATACCGTCGCGAATCCGACGTGCTGAGCGATCCGGGTCGATGGGCAGCAGTGCCGCCCATCCCGACTCCACGTTCGAGAGATCGACTCCTGAATTGGCGCAGACGAACCCATGGTGGGTTTCGGTGATCATGAGTTCACCACGTCGTCGGAGAATGCGCACCGCCTCCGCTTCTACCAACGGCTTGTGGCTCAGTGGATCTTCCGGATCGATCTCGACCATGCGGCCCTCGGCCTTTGAAACGATCTTCTGGGTTACGACCACTACGTCACCGTGGTTGAGTGATGTCGATGGCGAGGCACCGGCGGCGTCAGCAATTACGCCAGCGAGGTCGTCGCCGGGAAGGATTTCGCCTATTCCGGATATGGCGAAGACCGAGAGGCTGTCCACTCTCAAACTCCGAGCGTGACCCGGGCGAGTTCAGCCGCTATGGACGGATCGGACATAACCGTCCTGGTCACGATGCAGCGGAGTCCTTCAGCCTCCACAGCATCGGCGAGATGCCGGTCGGCCTCGTCGATCACCAGCGCCGATGCCAACGGTGCGTAGAGGCGTGCAACGCCCACGACCGATGATTCGTGCCCAAGCTCAACGAGCAACCGATCCGCTGGGCCTTTCAACGCTGAACCGGCGATTATCGGTGACACGGCCACGACATCCTCACGTCGCTCCGCAACCGCCTCTCGAATTCCGGGTACAGCGAGAACCGGTCCGATGGACACGATCGGGTTCGATGGAGCGATGACCACCTTGTCGGCGGAAGCGATTGCCCGGAGCACGTCCGGAGCCGGGGCTGCGTCGGTGGCTCCCTCGAACCTGACCGCTGAGACGGCGACCCGGTGCTGGCGTTGCACGAAGTACTCCTGAAAACCGATCTCGGCGTGGTCGCCTTCAGGATCTTGTTCGGCAAGGGTTACGAGTGTCCGCACCGGATCATCGGTCACCGGCAGGATCGTCAGGTGGAGGCCCCATGCCCGGGTGACCTCCGCGGTCACCTCTGTGAGGCTCGCTCCTTCGTGGAGCCGCTGGGTCCGGTAGAGGTGCGTGCCCAGGTCCCGATCCCCGAGGTTGAACCAGTTGGCACCCCCGTAGCGCCCCAGTGTGGCCATTGCCTGCCAGGTTTCATCTCGCAGTCCCCAGCCACGGTCGGGATCGATCTCACCGGCCAGGGTGTACGTCACCGTGTCGAGGTCCGGACTGATCTCCAGGCCGTGGAGAACGAAGTCGTCGGCAACATTCACGATGGCCGTGACCTCGGAAGGATCCACCACGTTCGAGATCCCGGCAAGCATTCTGGCCGCTCCGACGCCCCCGGCCAACACGCAGATCACAGGTGTGGCCTCAACGGGCGGCATCTCTGATTTGCTTGGCAACGAGATCGCGGTCCGCGTCGACCATCATTTCCACGAGTTCGCGAAACGATGTCTTCGGGGTCCAATCCAACACCTTTGACGCTTTGGTGGAATCACCCACGAGCAGGTCCACTTCGGCGGGGCGGAAGAATCGTTCGTCTTGGACGACAAAGTCGCGGTAGTCGAGACCAACGCAATCGAACGCAATTTCACAGAACTCCCGAACAGCGTGCGTTTCTCCGGTCGATATCACGTAGTCGTCCGGTTCGTCCTGCTGGAGCATCAGCCACATGGCAACCACGTAGTCACCGGCAAATCCCCAGTCGCGCTGGGCCTCGAGGTTCCCCAGACGGAGCTCGTTGTCGAGGCCATGGCTAATGCGCGCAACCGAGTAAGAGATCTTGCGGGTCACGAATTCGAGGCCTCGTCGCGGGCTCTCATGGTTGAACAGGATGCCGCTGGTGGCGTGGAGGTCGTAGCTCTCCCTGTAGTTGACGGTGATCCAGTGGCCGTAGAGCTTGGCCACACCATAGGGACTGCGTGGGTAGAACGGGGTGGTCTCCCGTTGGGGAACCTCGACCACCTTGCCGAACATCTCACTGCTCGATGCCTGATAGAAGCGGATGGTCGGATCCACGATTCTTATTGCGTCAAGCAACCGGGTGACGCCCATTGCGGTCGTCTCGCTGGTCAGAACAGGTTGAGAGAACGACGTCTGGACAAATGACTGAGCGGCGAGGTTGTAGACCTCGTCGGGGCGGTGTGTACGTAGCACGTCGATCAACGAGACCTCGTCGAGGAGGTCGCCGGGGGCGAGCGTTATCCGATCCTGGAGGTGTGCGATGCGTTCGAAGGTGATCGTGCTTGAACGTCGCACCATCCCTACCACCTCGTAACCCTGACCCAGAAGGAATTCGGCCAGGTATGAGCCGTCTTGTCCGGTAATCCCGGTGATCAGTGCCCGCTTCGCCATCATTCCTCTTCCTGGTTGAGGTTGCGCCACTCCAAGCGGCCACGCCACTCCGTGAGGATGTCGTCGAGTGTCACGTCCAAATCGATCGACGGTTTCCAGCCCGTCGCATTTGCGAGTTTGGAGAAGTCGCCCCGTAACACTGGCGTGTCTACTGGACGTTGGAGATCGGGATTCAACTCGAGGCGCATCGGTGTGCGGGCCAAGGCGACCATTCTCTCGGCCAGTTCGCTGATGGCTATGTCTCTTCCGCTGCAGACGTTGTAGACGTCACCCGGAACACCGTGTTCGATCAGCAGGCGGTATGCCTTGACCACGTCGCGGACGTCGGTGAAGTCGCGTCGCGGTGTCAAGTTGCCGACGGGGACCAGTTCACCTCCGTCGAGTTCATTCGAGGCAATCCGCTCGGCGAGCGCCGGAGCCACGAAGCGGTTGGTCTGGCCCGGCCCGAGGTGGTTGAAGGCGCGGACGCGCACGGCTTCAAGGGAGTAACCCAGCCAGGCCTGCAGGGCAAGGAAGTCAGCGGCCACCTTGCTGGCTGCATAAGGGGTGACCGGCTGCAGCGGAGCCCCCTCCGTGATGGGGAGTTCATCCGGACCCACGCGGCCGTAGACGTCCGCACTGCTGACCACCAGCACTCGTCGCACCCCTGTGCGACCGCACACTTGGAGGACGTTCAGGGTCCCGTCGGCGTTGGCGCGGAAGGTGTCCAGTGGGCTGTGCCATGAACCTGCCACGTCGCTGTAGCCGGCGAGGTGATAGACGGCCTCAGGTCGCAATGCATCGAAAATGCGGTGCAGGGACTCGGCGTCAAGGATGTCGGCACCGCTTGATCGGTCGATCCCGTGCACCTCGTCACCGCATGAGCTGAGGTAGGTCGCGAGATGCTTTCCGACGAATCCATCAGCTCCGGTGATCATCACGCGCATCGGTGTTCACCCCTTCGAGGTGGGTTCGGCATGGCCGCAGGGGCGCAGAGCCGGGTCATTTGCTGTCGAAGAAGCGCATCATCCGACCGACGGGTTCGCCCAGATGGGACTCCACCATCTTTTCGACCTTGCGTCGGCGGACCTGGAGTTTCTGTACGGTGATGAGACCCATTCCGACGGTCACGTACATGGAGTCGCGGAGGATGTCGACGGGGGTCTTCGGCATTGTGGCAAACGTACTCGCGGCCATCGAGGCAGACAACCGACTATGGCGGGATGACCAAATCACACCCTTGTGACTAGTACCCTCGTTTGCGCGTGAGTGAACCCGGAGAGTCCGAACCGACCGTGTCTGATGGCGCGCCGTCAGACGAACAGACGATGGAGGCTGTCGATGTAATCGTGCCTCCGGTCGTCCTTGTTCTCGTCACACGTGACCCGGGCGTCTGGTTTGAGGAGACTCTGGCGTCGATTGCCGCTCAGACATACGACAACGTATCGGTGTTCGTGGTGGATGCGGCGAGTTCCGACGACCCGAGTTCACGAATAGCCGCTGTCCTGCCGTCCGCCCACATCAGCCGCCTGACGGAGAATCCGGGATTCGGCGCCGCGGCCAACGAAGCACTCGCGGCGGTATCGGGTGCTTCGTTCCTTCTCTTCTGTCATGACGACGTCTATCTGGAACCGGACGCAATTCAGGCACTTGTCGAGGAGGCATTCCGTTCGAATGCCGGAGTAGTGGGCCCCAAGATCGCAGACTGGAACGACCCCGACCGACTTCTGTCGGTGGGGATGAATGCCGACAAACACGGGTACCCGGTCGCGGGGGTGGAACGCGGGGAACTGGACCAGTCACAGCACGACGCGGTGCGTGACGTTTTCTATGTTCCCGGTGCGGCCACGCTTGTCCGAGCTGATCTCTTCGAGGTGCTAGGAGGGTTCGATCCGGGGATCAGTTTCCACGCCGACGATCTGGATCTGTGTTGGCGCAGCCATGTGGCTGGTGCACGGGTGATCGTCGCTCCGCAGGCACGGGTCCGACATCTCGAGGCGCTGGGTGACCGTAGGCCGGTCGACGACCGTCGGAAACTCCAGATGCGCCATCGGCTCAGAGCCGCCAAGGTGTCGTATTCGACCGGCTCACGACTGAAGGTCATTCCTCAGACATTCCTGCTCTCATTGATGGAGATCGTCTATTGCGTGGCCATCGGACGTTTCCGTCAGGCACGCGACGTCACCGATGCCTGGACATGGAATTGGCGCAATGCATCGGAGATCCGTGAGCGACGTCGGCGCTTGAATGAGCACCGGGTTGCTAGAGACCGCGAGGTGAGGCACTTCCAATCACGAGGGAGTCGTCGTCTCTCAGCGTTCCTCAGGGGCCAGATCGGCACGAACAGAGACCGTCTCTTGACAGGTCAGACCGGGCCGCGTGGCGTCGCTTCAACGCTGCGATCCTCGAAGGCGCTGACTGCAATCTCGGTATGGTTCGTGCTCGTGGTCCTACTCATGGGCGGCAGTAGGAACCTCATCTTCGGTCATCTGCCTGCAATTGGCGGGTTTCCGATGTTCGGGCACAGCGCCACCGAGCTGTTGCGCGAATGGGTGAGCGGTTACCGCAGTGTCGGTCTGGGGTCTGAGACGCCAAATCCGACGGGGCTGGGTCTTCTGGGTTTTTCCGGACTGGCCCTGTTCAACAATCTCGAACTCCTCCGCAAGGTCCTCATTGTCGGGATGCTTCCAGTCGGGGCGCTGGGAATGTGGCGTCTGGTCAAGCCCATAGGAACACGAAGGTCGCGAATTGTCGGTCTGGTCGTGTACATGTCGATACCGGTTGCTTACAACGCCATGGCGCAGGGACTCTGGACCGGTCTCGTTGTGTTTGGCCTCTCTCCGTGGATTCTCAGTCAACTCGTGAGGGCGTCGAAGGTGGCACCTTTTGGACCGCTCGGTGGAGATCCCGGTCCCGGTGTGCGTGGTCGACCCCTGATCCAACGCATCGTCGTCGTCGGTCTCCTCGGCGCACTCGCCATGACTCTGAGCCCCGTGGCATTGGTGATCGTGCCATTGATGGCGGTTGCTCTGGTGGTCGGTGGAGTGTTGGCCGGGCAGTTTGCGGGCGCCCTTCGCCTGCTTGGCGTGGCGGTGGGCGGAGCGGTTGTGGCGCTCGTGCTGCATCTGCCGTGGAGTTCTACATTCGTTGCCGCTGATTGGCGTTCGGTTGTCGGGACATCGAGCGCAGGTGTGGAGCAATTGGGGCTCGACCGTTTGTTGCGTTTCGAGACCGGGCCGTGGGGTGCAACGTCGTTGGGATACGCGTTCGTGGTAACGGCGGCGATCGCGTTGCTGATCGGACGCCAGTGGCGTCTCTCATGGGCGGTGCGATCCTGGGTGCTTTCGGCGGCGGGGTTCGGCGGGGTGTGGGTCTACGCGCAGGGCTGGATTCCGGTTGATCTGCCCGTGTTGGAACTGTTGCTCGCTCCCACCGCTGTGGGCCTAGCGCTCGCGAGTGCCATGGGAATGGCCGCATTCGAAGTGGACCTGCCCGACTACCACTTCGGATGGCGTCAGATGCTCGCTCTAGTGGGTGGAGCGGCGTTGGTCGTGGGTGCGCTTCCCACGATCGGGGCGGCGGCCGATGGACGCTGGGGCCTTCCGAGAGGCGACTACAACCGCCCACTCGCCTTCATCGACAAGGAAGTGACCGCTGAGCCGTTCAGGGTCTTGTGGCTGGGCGAGGCGTCGTCGCTTCCGGTGCCGGGTTGGTCGCTCGAATCGGAGGCGGACGGGGACACTGACGAAACGATGGTGTTTGCAACCACGGACGGAGGGACTCCAACAATTTCTGACAGTTGGCCTGGGTCCATGGGTGATGCCACAGGCCAACTCCGCGATGTTCTGGAAATTGCCGCAGACGGCGGCACCAGCAGGCTGGGTGCGTTGTTGGCACCGATGGGCGTGCGGTACGTCGTGGTGCCCCTGGGTATCGCTCCGGCCCCATACACCAAAGATCCCCGTCGCCCCGAACAGTTGCTCAACATGCTCGAGGGTCAGTTGGATCTCTCATCTGTCGATGTGAATGTTGGTGTGGTGGTGTACCGCAACGTTGCGTGGGGGCCGACGCGGGCCCTGCTTCCGTTTGATGCAGAAGTCCCCGTAGGTGGTTCCGAGATGTCCGATCGGACTCTTCCCGAGGTCCAGGGTGCGCCAGTGGCGCTCGAACGGAACGACCACTTTGCACAGTTCACTGGGACGATCGACGGACCGGCGAAGGTGTATCTGGGCGAGGCGTCGTCACCGCGATGGCGCTTGGATGTGGCGGGTGTCGAGGCCACTCGCAGCGATTCGATGGGTTGGTCGAACACGTTCACGGTCGAAGGTTCGGGTGAAGCCCGGCTGCACTTCGATACTCCGACGAGCCGACCGATGATGCTCGCAGGTCAGGTTCTGTTGTGGCTTGCCGCCGTGTTCTTCGTTCTGCGTGTACGGGTAGTGACCGACGAAAGGCGCAGCCTCGACGCGGAGGTGGAGTCGTGAGGGTGTGGCGCTGGCCCGTACTACTGCTCCTGGTTGCCACGGTAGCGATGGCTGTCGTTGTTGAGCGTCGGCCAGCCGAGGTCGCCGAGCGCCGACAGGACCTCACGCGGCTGATGCCGGTGGTCACGGCACCCGGAACTCTCGGATCGACCTGGTACTGCGCCGGTGGAGTTGGCGACCACACGGTTGTCATCGCCAATGGAAGCGACCGGGGCCTACCCGGCCGGGTGACGGCGTACCCGTCCGAGGGCGACCGTGCCGTTTCGGAGTTCACCCTTGAGCCATACGAGGTCCGGCGGGTACGGGTCGACGAAATGGTCGAGGCTTCCGATGTTGCGGCGCTTGTCGAGGTCCAGGGCGGCGAAGTTGCGGTGCAGCACGAAGTTCTGGACGACGCTGGTCGCTCGGTCGGTTCGTGCGCGTCGGAACCCGCCACCAGTTGGTATTTCCCCGCTGGGACCACACGCGCCGGAGCAGAGATGGTTCTTTCGGTCTTCAATCCGTTTCCGGGTGACGCGGTACTCGATGTGACCTTCGATACCGATGACGGGGGGAGGACGCCACAGGCATATCAGGGGATGGTGGTACCCGGTGGTCGACTGGTGAAACTTGCAGTGTCCGAGGTCGTAACCCTGCGCGAGCAGGTGGCCACGCGGGTCGAGGCACGTTCCGGCCGTGTAGTCGTTGACCAGATCCAGATCATCGATGGATCTGACGGTGGCGCCCGCGGTATGACAGTCACACTGGGCGCCACTGCTCCGGCGCAAGCTTGGGTATTTCCCGATGGGGTCGGAGCAGACGCCTATGGCGAGCGGTTCATTCTCTTCAATCCGGGTGACCAGCCGGCTGAGGTGGATGTTGCTGTCATGCTCGACGATCCGGCGGTCAACGGGTTTGCCGAACCCTTTGACGTGCGTGTTCCCTCCGGCCGGTATGCGGTGGTCGATGTGTACGAAGACGGACGGGTGCCAACCGGTACTGCGCACAACACGTTGATCAGTTCGCGCAACGGTGTCGGAGTCGTCGCTGAACGGGAGATAACCGGATCCACAGCCTCGGCACAGCCGGGCTTCGGGTACACGATTGGTTCCCCGCTCACATCGACACGCTGGATTGCGGCCATCGGTTCTACGCCGGGTACGTCCGGAGCAGCGGTGATAATTGCGAATCCATCGGCTTCGATGACGGCGCGGGTGGTTGTGCGCGTGTTGCGTGGCGGCAGTTTCCGGCCCGTTGGCACGATGGATGGAGTGGAGATCGCCCCGGGTGGCCGGATGATCTTCGACGTGGCCGACATCGCTACTGATTCGGGCCAGTTCGCCGTAGAGGTCGGTTCGGACAACCCCGTTGCTGTTGAGACCCGCTTTGGGTTCTCGGATGGCAATGACCTGTCCTACCTGGTGGCCGATCCAGTGGCTGATGCTTTGGCACCGATCAGTCTTGACGATCTCTTCGGAGGAATGTCCTCGGAAGATTTCGTGGTCGGAGACTGATCGCTCGGCTCTGACATGCGTGTGACAGGATGTGGCGATGGACCGCGTCGTGATTGCAGTGGTGTTGATCGTATTGGCCGTGGCCATTGCAATCGTGGTCCAGCGCCGTCGCTCTGTCGCACCGCCCACACAGCCGGGTTGGACTGTTCCCGCTCAACTGGATCGCAATGATTTCAGCCGCCCGGAGGCGCCTTGGTTGGTTGCGGTTTTCACTTCTTCAAAGTGCGACACGTGTCGCGGGGTCATGGAGAAGGCCGGACTCCTCGACGCCGGTGAGGTCACTGTCCAGGAGATCGAAGTGACAGCGCAGCGCAAGCTGCATGAACGCTATGCAATCGATGCTGTTCCACTCGTCCTGATTGCAGACTCCGACGGTGTGGTGCGGGCGCATTTCCTGGGTCCGGTGACCGCTACCGATCTTTGGGCCCGGGTTGCCGAGTTGCGCGAGCCGGGAGCCATCCCCGGGGCGGTTCAGGGCGAATGTCAGAGTCGAGCGGTTGAATCCTGAGCGGTTGAATCCTGAGCGGAATCCGGATCAGATCCGGTATGGGGTTCGGAACCCGGTGCGCCGGTCCGTGCCAACTCCACGAGCCTGGTGACCTCCGCGCCGTCGATGGTTTCGTGCTCGAGCAGAGCGCGTGCGACTAGGTCCAGACCATTACGGTTCTCGGTAAGGATCTCGCGACAGCGCTGTTCCTGTTCCCGTAGGATCCGCTCCACCTCTTCGTCGATGACCCGGGCCGTGTCGTCGCTGTAGTCGCGGGTGTGCATGAGGTCTTCGCCCAAGAACACCTGACCCTGTTGACCCCATGCCATCGGGCCGACCCTCGAGCTCATTCCCCATTCGCGGACCATCTTGCGGGCCAATTCGGTTGCGCCAACCAGGTCGTTGTTGGCACCGGTCGAAGTAACCCCGAAGACGAGGTCTTCCGCCATCCGGCCGCCCATGCGGACCACGAGTGATTCTTCGATGTAGTCCTGGCGATAGATGTGCCGCTCCTCTTCGGGAAGCTGCATGGTCACACCCAGGGCCATTCCCGACGGGATGATCGTCACCTTGTGGAGCGGATCGGCCGTGGGGAGAACCGCGGCGCAGACAGCGTGACCCGCTTCGTGGTAGGCGATGGCTTCCTTCTCGTCGTTGGACAGAGCCATTGATTCCCGTCGTTGGCCCATGATGACGCGGTCGCGTGCCATGTCGAAGTGGCTCGCATGGATCTCGTCCGCACCGCCGCGGACGACGAACAATGCCGCTTCGTTCACCAGATTCGCCAGGTCGGCTCCGCTCATTCCGGGTGTGCCACGTGCAACGACGTCGAGATCCACATCGGATGCAATGCGTTTGTGCTTGCAATGGACATCGAGGATCTTGCGACGATCATCGAGTTCCGGTAGCGGAACGACCACCTGACGGTCGAACCGCCCGGGGCGCAGGAGTGCCGGGTCCAAGATGTCGGGCCGGTTGGTGGCCGCCATCATCACGATCCCGGTCGTCACCTCGAAGCCGTCCATCTCGGAAAGCATCTGGTTGAGGGTTTGTTCACGTTCATCGTGGCCGCCGCCGAGGCCCGCTCCACGTTTGCGACCGATGGAATCGATTTCATCGATGAAGATGATCGCCCGCCCCATCTTGCGGGCCGTCTGGAACAGGTCCCTGACGCGGCTGGCACCTACTCCTACGAACATCTCCATGAAGTCCGACCCCGTCACGGACAGGAATGCCACGGCTGCTTCTCCGGCCACGGCCCGGGCAATGAGCGTCTTGCCCGTTCCCGGTGGGCCGACGAGAAGGATGCCCTTCGGGATCCTTGCGCCGATCTCGCTGAACTTCTCCGGGTACTTGAGGAAATCGACCACCTCGGTGATCTCCTGTTTCACCCCTTCGTAACCTGCCACGTCGTCGAACGTCGTGCCCGGTCGTTCGGTGGAGTAGGTCTTTGCCTTGGAGCGGCCGATCGACATGATGCCGCCCATCTGCGAACTTGCCCGTCGCTGCATCCACATGAAGAAGATGACCAGGAGTCCCACGGGAAGCAGAAGGGGAATCAGCGTCTCCCAGATGCTCGATTGCGGAGTTGCAAACTTGACGCCCTTTTCGGTGAAGAGCTGAGAATCGGCGTCGGGTAGCTGGATGGGGCCGGTAGTGGTGAACTTGCCACCCTCGTGCATCTCGCCGGTGATCTGACCATTTGAATTGTCGAATGTCGCGTTCTTGACCTTGTCGTCGCGCAGGTTGGAGACGAACTGTCCGTAGCTGACCGGCTCACCTTTCGGCCCACCCATCACGCTGGGCAGGAAGAAGGCGGCGACAATCACTCCGAGGAGCACCCAGATCATCCATTTGGGCCATCCCTGTTCGCTGCCGAACCGGTTTCCGCCGCGGCCCTCAGGGTCTTCGGGCGCGTCGGGTGGGGTGTCAGGAGCCATGGAGACACAGCCTAGAAGACAATTGGCGCAATTCCGGTGCGGAGGACCTCAAATGGAGGTCGATCAGGAGGCTTCGCGCACCAGCGGCGTTACCACCTCGCGACGGTCACGCAATTCCCATCCTCTGGGTACCGTGAGCGCCTGCGCGTGACGGGCGCAGAGGTCGTAGGTGAACGGATGTCGCTCGGTGTTCAGATCGACCAGCCAGACCGATGCGTCGGCGTAGTCGTACGCGAATGTGGAAATTGCGGGTTCGGCACAATCAGGTCGGTCACACTGCCGCGTCATGCGTTGCACCGTATCCGAGTTGCGTCCGCAATGGTCGGATACCCATCGGTTCTCTTAGCCTTGCGCGGTGGATCAGAGTCGACCCGTCGAACACGACGCCCCTCGCTGGGGGTTCGGTGATGTGGTCATCGGTTACGTGGCTGCTCAGTTGGCCTCGCTGCTCGTGTTTTCAGTTGTGCTCTCGGGGGGCCGGTATGCGTTGAGTCCACCCACCGGCATTGGAGGTGCGGTCGGCGAGGTGGTGGGTCGTCTGGCCACCGGGCAGGTGGCCGGGGTGAGTGAGCCGATTCCTCTCTGGCTCACGGCGCTGCTGCAACTTCCCCTCTGGGCGGGCCTCCTGATCGTTCCGATCCTGGCAACCCGCGTCAAGGGCAATGGACCCGTGAGAGATCTGGGGTTTCGGTTCAGGTGGATCGACGTTCCCGTGGGCCTGGTGGTTGGTACTGCTTCCCAGCTCGTGATGGTTCCGGCCATCTACTGGATTCTCTTCAAGTTCGTGGGAAGCCAGGACGTGTCTGAAGCGGCCCGGAACCTGACCGACCGAGCCACTTCGCCGGTAGGGGTCGTGCTGTTGATGGCAATCGTCGGAATCGGAGCGCCGTTCGCGGAGGAAATCTTCTACAGAGGCCTCTTGCAACGGTCACTGATCAAGCGTGGGATGGACTGGCGTTGGGCGATCCTGCTCGGTGCGTTCATTTTCGCACTCAGTCATCTGCAGTCGCTCCAGTTTCCGGCGCTGTTCGTATTCGGGACGATTCTCGGTTACATGACACACCGGACCGGCAGACTCGGGCCTGCGATCGTCACGCACCTGGCATTCAACATCACGGCCGCAATAATGCTGGTGATGGGTTAGCTCAGCGACGTCGAGTGAATCAGCAGATGAATTGGCAGATGAATTGGTGTGGGGTGCACCGATGGACCTTCGTCGGGGTGCAACGATAGAGGCGCCATGGACGATTCCCAGACCGAACCCACGACGGGTGCAATTCCCGTTATCAATGCTCCGCGAGTAGACGAGATCGTGGAGCGCGCCGATGACTCGGATGCCGGGGCCGAACCGTCGGGGTTCGTAGAGCGCTGGCGTGACCGGGCAGTTCGTTTTGCCACGATGCCGACCGAGGGTTGGGTCAGCCTCTTCATCGTGACAGCGTGCGTGCTGTTCACGTTCATGCAGTTGGGGCCTGGGAACATCTTTTCGAACACGACTCCCAACGGCGGCGACATGGGTGCGCACGTCTGGGGTCCCGCCTTCCTGCGAGACCACCTTCTCCCCGAGGGTCGCCTGACCGGGTGGACCCCGGACTGGTACGCAGGGTTCCCCGCCTACCAGTTCTACATGGTGCTTCCGTCGCTCGCCATCGCCCTGTTGAGTTATGTCATTCCTTACGGGGTGGCGTTCAAACTCGTGGCCATCAGTGGCCTCCTCACCCTTCCGGTGTGCGCTTGGGCGTTCGGAAGGCTCACGAGACTTCCCTTTCCGATTCCCCCTCTATTGGCTGTGGGAGCTACGGCGTTCCTCTTCGATCGCTCGTTTTCGATTCTCGGTGGAAACATCGCTTCGACCCTCGCCGGAGAGTTTGCATTCTCCATCTCACTCTCGCTGGCGGTTCTGTATCTCGGCGTGCTGGGTCGTGGGCTCGAGAACGGGAAGCATCGGGGTTGGGCAGCGCTGTTGTTGGCAGCCACAGGTCTGTGTCACCTGATCCCTTTGTTCTTTGCGATGGCGGGGACGGTCATCTGGTTCATTCTGCGTCCCGGCCTCGCCCGGATTCGCTATCTGATCACGACCCTCCCGATTGCTGTGGCGCTGACGGCTTTCTGGATAGCGCCGTTCTATCTGCGCAGTCGATACATGAACGACATGGGTTGGGAAAAGAAGACCGACTACGTCAACTACTTGTTTGAACGCACCAACCTCGATCCTCAACTGGTGAATTCTCCTCCCATCATCTGGATGCTCGCCCTCGCTGCGGTGGGGGTTCTGATGGCGGTGGTCTATCGCCGACGCGGTTCGCTCTTCTGGGTGGTCATGGCGGTCGTGGCCGCTCTGGCGTTCTGGCATGCGCCGCAATCGCGGCTGTGGAACGCCCGTCTGCTCCCGTTCTGGTACCTGAGCCTCTACATGCTCGCTGCGGTCGGTATTGGCGAGGTCTTCAGGACCGTGGCAATGCTCGCCTCACGCAACACCGAAAGGCCCAACCGGGGTGTGCAGATTGCTGGGGCTGCGATCGGGTTCGTCGTCGTAATGACCACTCTTGCCATGCCGCTGCACGCGATGCCCAACAACATCGGGCCGCTGACCCTGGGTCGCGTCCAGCCCGATGGCAGCTATCGGTGGATGTCACTGAAGACCCGTGACAACAGTTTCGTCGATTCATGGGCGAACTGGAACTTCACGGGCTACGAGAAGCGTGACGCCTACCCCGAGTACTACGCCATCGTTCAGACGATGTCGCGTCTGGGTGACGAGCGTGGCTGCGGACGTGCGATGTGGGAGCACGAGAATCAACACGACCGCTACGGCACCCCGATGGCGTTGATGCTCCTGCCTTTCTGGACCGACGGTTGCATCGGATCGATGGAGGGCCTGTATTTCGAGGCCTCGAGCACGACGCCGTACCACTTCTTGAACCAGGACGAGCTTTCCAGCGCTCCGTCGAACGCGCAGCGGGATCTTCCGTATGAACCGGGTCCGCCGAGTCGGGCGACGTTCGATCTGGGAGTACAGCACCTTCAGATGACCGGCGTGCGTTACTACATGGCGATCTCGGACCGGATGATCGATCTGGCCCGTCGCAACCCGGACCTGGAAGAAGTCGCGGCGTCGGGTCCGTGGGTGGTCTTCGAAGTCGCTGCCTCGGATCTGGTCTCTCCCCTCGTCAATCAACCGGCTGTGGTCAATGGCGTGGAGGGCCACAAGGAGTGGCTGGACATGGCCGTGGCTTGGTACATGGACCCCACTGCCTGGGAGGTGGTGCAGACCGACGAGGGTCCTGCGGTTTGGCAACGTATCGACGTTGGCGCCACCCCGGAACGAAAGCCGGAAGCGCTCACCGAGGTGACCAACATCGTCACCACGACCGATTCCATTTCCTTCGACGTGAGTGAGACAGGCGTGCCCGTGATCGTCAAGGCGTCCTATTTCCCAAACTGGCAGGCAAGTGGAGCAGAAGGACCGTGGCGGGCCACGCCCAACTTCATGGTCGTGATTCCCACCTCCAATCACGTGGAGCTTTCGTTCGGCCGGACGAACATCGATCTGGTCTCGTCAGGCGTGTCACTTCTTGGTCTGGTTGGCCTCGGGTTCCTGTTCTGGATGGGTCCCGTTGTGATGCCGGAACCCCGCCCACGCAAGCGATGGCTGAAGGTGGACGACGAAGGTGGCGCTGTCGATTTGGCGCTCAACGATGCGGAGATCACCGAGTCTGTTACCACCGAATCAGACACGACCGAGTCTGCGGCTACCGAACCTGTTGTTGTCGAACCTGTTGTTGTCGAATCTCCTGTTGCTGATGACGGCTCAACCGGTTCGTCCGAAGGGATCATGTCCGACGAATTCGATCCGCTGGATGCAATTCTTGGCCCGGTAGCGGACTTCTTCAAGGACGATGACACGCCCGACGGCGGGAATCGGTCCTGATCTTGGGTTCCTACACCGCAAGAGCGCGGCTCCGTGATGTGGCCATAGGTGCCACGGGAGCCCTGGCCGCGGTGGGGGTGTGGCGCGTGCTCTCACGTGGACATCTGGCGACGTCGTGGATCCGTTCCGATCTTGACAGACGACGCCCAAGGCCGGAGGCGCCCGGGGAGTTGAGACTCACGGTGGTGGTTCCAGCGTTTGCCGAACAGGGCCGTATCGGGGACACCATCAGGGCGCTGCGCGAAGCGCTGGCGTCCATCGACGAGGACGGTGGGGTCGAGATAGTCGTGGTCGATGACGGTTCGCCCGACAGCACCGCCGTCGATGCCGAGCATGCTGGTGCAGACCAGGTCATCCGACATCGCGTTAACAGGGGAAAGGGAGCAGCGGTTCGGAGCGGTGTGCTGGCTTCCAGGGGCCGTACCGTCGCGTTCACCGACGCCGATCTCGCGTATTCACCGGACCATATCCTTGAACTGCTGGATGCGGTCGAAGCGGGTTGGGATGTCGTGGTGGGCTCACGACGCCATCAGGAAGCCAGCGTTCTGGTGCGCACGAGGCGTGTTCGTGAGTTGGGTGGCCTCGCGATCAACCTGCTGACCAGGGCTGTCCTGCTGGGCCAGTATCGCGACACGCAGTGTGGGCTCAAGGCATTCAGATCCGACGTGGCCAGGTTGATCTTCTCGCACTGCCGGGTCGACGGTTTTGCCTTCGACGTGGAGGTGTTCCACCTCATCGAGCGGTATCACCTTTCGTTGGAGGAGATCCCCGTTCGAGTCGAGAACTCCAGTCGTTCCACGGTGCATATGGCCAGGGACGGAGTCCGCTTGGTCCGTGATCTGTTCCGAATCAGACGGTGGGCTGCCAGGGGTGTGTACGACCCGTTGCCGGGTGAACTGGATCCGACTGATCTGCCCGTTGCGCAATCGTGGTTGGCTGAATCGACCAACTAGGGTCTGGGTCACGATGACGACATTCGACGCGGATTCGCTGAAAAAAATCTTCAAGGCGTACGACGTTCGTGGCACTGTGCCCGATCAACTCGACGATGACGTCATGGAGCGCCTCGGGGCGGCATTCGCATGGTTCACGATCAAGGCGGCAGAGGCGGCCGGTGAGGATGCGCCCCAACGGATCCTCATAGCGCATGACATGCGACCAACCGGAGTCGAGTTCGCCCAGGCTCTTGCCAGGGGGGTCAACTCAATCGGAATCGATGTGGTGCATCTCGGTCTGGCTTCTACCGACCTTCTGTTCTGGGCAGCGGGTCATATGAACGCACCTGGGGCGATGTTGACCGCATCGCACAACCCCTCGCACTACAACGGGGTGAAGCTGTGTCTTGCCGGCGCTCGGCCCGTCGGCGAGGAGACCGGCCTTGCGGACATCGAAGCGGCAATGCTCGGTGACTTGCCTTTGGCCCCGCAACCAGGAACCGTCACCCATCAGTCGATGCTCGACGAATTTGCCGACCATGTGCGTTCCTTCGTCGATTCATCGGCGCTGCGTCCGATGCGGATTGTCGCGGACGCCGCCAACGGTATGGGTGGACTGATAGCACCGGCCGTGTTCGAGGCGTTGCCCGTCGAGTTGGAGATGCTCTACGGGGAACTCGACGGAACCTTCCCGAACCATCCCGCCGATCCGATTCAGCCAGAGAATCTGCGTGATCTGCAGGCCAGGGTTCTGGAATCAGGGGCTGACGTGGGTCTGGCCTTCGATGGCGACGCAGATCGCGTGTTCCTGGTCGATGACAAGGGGAATCCGGTGTCGGGGTCGTTGACCACGGCGATCGTTGCCGCTGCGGTCCTCGAGCGAAATCCCGGAGCGACGATCCTCCACAACCTGATCTGCTCCAGAGCCGTTCCCGAGGTGATCCGCGAACACGGTGGCACTCCGGTTCGGACCCGCGTGGGACACTCTTTCATCAAGAAGGTCATGGCGGATACGGGTGCAGCATTCGGTGGCGAACACTCCGGCCACTACTACTTCCGCGACAATTTCCGTGCCGATTCAGGAATCATCGCGGCTGTCACGGTCCTGGAGGTCATCAGTAGGGCCGGCGTTCCGTTGAGCGAACTACGAACGCCGTATGAACGGTACGCGGATTCCGGCGAGATCAACACCGAGGTCGATGATCCTCACGCGGTCATAGAAGCTGTTGCAGTGCACTTCGGCGATGCAGCTCAGGATCGTCTTGACGGCCTGACGTGCGATTTTGGTGACTGGTGGTTCAACGTCCGCCCATCCAACACCGAGCCACTGCTACGTCTCAACCTCGAAGCACCGACGCGGGCCGAATGCGATGATCATGTGAAAATGGTCCGCGACGTCATAAGAAGTTGTGCAGCCGATTCACGACGGGAGAACTGAAATGGCCCTCGACCCGCAACTCTTGGACATCCTGGCGTGTCCCGAAGACAAGGGACCTCTCTTGTACTTCGCCGATGAAGAGAGCCTCTACAACCCGCGGCTGCATCGTCGCTACGCCATCCGCGACGACATTCCGATAATGCTCATCGACGAGTCCGAGGCCGTGGGCGACGACGAGCACACACGCCTGTTGGCGAAGGCCGATGCCGAGGGCATCACACCGACTTTCGAGGCGTAGGCGAGCGACAACCATGCACGAAACCGTCGATACGCTTGATATGTTCGGGGCGATCGCTGCGCTTCCGGAGCAGGTTGGTGAAGCGGCCGAGATCGCACGCAATGCGGATGGCGTGTTCCCCGGCCACGAAGAGATCGAGAACGTTGTAGTCCTGGGAATGGGCGGCAGCGGCCTTGCGGGCGACATCGTCAGGGAGATCGCCGGACCGTTCATGCCGGTTCCGGTCGTGGTCCACAAGGGCTACGGCATTCCGAACTTCATAAACGAGAACACTCTCGTGTTCGCCGTCTCCTTCTCGGGAAACACCGAGGAGACACTCGAGGCGGCCACCGACGCCGTCACCTCGGGTGGTCGACTCGTTGCCATCAGTAGGGGCGGACGCCTGGAGGAACTGGCCACGCAATGGGGCGTGCCCCACATTCCCATTGCCGATGGAATTCCGATGCCTCGCGCCGGGATCGGGGCCGTCGGGATACCACCGCTTGTGGTGCTCGACCGAATGGGGCTCTTCCCGGGAGCTGACTCATGGATCGATTCAGCGGTTGAGCAGTTGAAGCGCCGTCGCGACCAACTCGTGGCTGATGGAAATACCGCCGACAAGCTGGCACGGCGGATCGGCCGTGAGCTTCCGTTGATTTACGGCGGTTCCGGTCTCGGTGGCCTTGCAGCGCTTCGGTGGAAGAACCAGTTCAACGAGAATTCGAAGATCGCCGCGTTCTGGAACCAGGTGCCTGAACTGACCCACAACGAGATCTGTGGGTGGGGCCAACACGGAGATGTGACGCGACAGGTGTTCCGGTTGATCAACCTGCGCCACGACTACGAACATCCACAGATAATGCGTCGCTTTGATCTCATCTCTGAGTTCACCGATGAGGTCGTCTCGGACATCGAAGAGGTGCGTGCCGAGGGCGAAGGTTCCCTGGCGCAACTTCTTGACCTGGTGATCTTCGGTGACTTTACATCCTGGTACCTGGCTGCACGGTCAGGAATCGACCCGGGACCGGTGCCGATCCTCGACGACATCAAAGAACGCCTCGCGGTCGACTGACCGATTGCAACATCCACCCGACCAGACCGGAGATTTACGCATGACCCCCACAGAGACCGCGTCCGAACTTGGCTCAATCGACTTCAAGGTGGCCGATCTCGGCCTTGCTGCATTCGGGCGCAAGGAGATCCAACTCGCAGAACACGAGATGCCGGGACTCATGGCGCTCCGTGCCGAGTATGGCGACTCCAAGCCGCTTGCGGGTGCCCGCATAACGGGGTCATTGCACATGACCATCCAGACGGCGGTGCTCATCGAGACGCTAACGACCCTCGGAGCGCAGGTGCGCTGGGCGTCGTGCAACATCTTCTCCACCCAGGACCATGCGGCCGCGGCCGTTGCGGTGGGGCCCACGGGCACTCCCGATGCGCCGAGTGGTGTACCCGTCTTTGCATGGAAAGGTGAAACCCTCGAGGAGTACTGGTGGTGCACCGAACAGGCACTGCGCTGGCCTTCTGCCGACCCAGAAACGGGAACTTCCGGTCCGAACATGATCCTCGACGACGGGGGTGACGCCACCCTGTTGGTCCACAAGGGTGCCGAGTTTGAGATGGCGGGATCGGTTCCGGACCCGTCGACCGCGGACTCAGAGGAGTACGGGTACGTGCTGTCTCTGTTGAACCGCACGTTTACGGAAGATCGGGGCATCTGGCGCGACATAGCCAAGGGCATACGTGGTGTCACCGAAGAAACCACCACCGGCGTCCATCGCCTCTACCAGATGCAGGAAGCCGGAGAGTTGCTGTTCCCGGCCATC
>CAYQFM010000011.1:21367-21908 GCA_964416735.1 uncultured Iamiaceae bacterium
AACGTCAACGACTCCGTTACCAAGTCCAAGTTCGACAACCTCTACGGGTGTCGCCATTCGCTCATCGACGGGATCAACCGTGCCACCGACGTGATGATCGGGGGCAAGGTTGCCGTGGTCTGTGGTTTCGGCGATGTCGGCAAGGGCTGCGCATCCTCGCTGCGGGGCCAGGGTGCCCGGGTGCTGGTCACCGAGATCGATCCGATCTGTGCTCTTCAGGCTGCGATGGAGGGTTACCAGGTCGTGCGTCTCGAGGACGTTCTCGATTCAGCAGACCTCTTCATCACGGCAACGGGTTGCAAAGACGTGGTGACCGCCGAGCACATGGCTCGGATGAAGCACCAGGCGATCGTGGGCAACATCGGCCATTTCGACAACGAAATCGACATGGCCGGCCTCAAGAAGATGAGTGACGTCCGCAGGGTGGAGATCAAGCCGCAGGTGGACGAGTTCGTGTTCCCCGACGGTCACTCGGTGATCATCCTCGCTGAAGGCCGCCTGTTGAATCTGGGCTGTGCGACAGGTCACCCCAGCTTCGTGA
>CAYQFM010000012.1:0-7090 GCA_964416735.1 uncultured Iamiaceae bacterium
GGCCGAGTACTTCCGTGACGTGCAGGGCCAGGACGTGCTGCTGTTCGTCGACAACGTGTTCCGCTTCGTTCAGGCGGGTTCCGAGGTGTCGACGCTTCTTGGCCGTATGCCTTCCGCCGTGGGCTACCAGCCGACGTTTGCCGATGAGATGGGCGAACTCCAGGAGCGCATCACCTCGACCCGTGGTCGTTCGATCACCTCGCTGCAGGCCGTGTACGTACCGGCCGACGATTACACCGACCCGGCACCTTTCACCACATTCACCCACTTGGACGCAACTACCGAGTTGAGCCGTCAGATCGCCTCTCTCGGCATCTACCCGGCGGTCGACCCACTTGCGTCCACGTCGACCATCCTTGCTCCCGAGGTTGTCGGTCAGCGCCACTACGACGTGGCCCGTCGCGTGCAGGAGGTCCTGCAGCGCTACAAGGAACTCCAGGACATCATCGCCATCCTCGGTCTCGATGAGCTTTCCGAAGAAGACCGCATCACGGTCGACCGGGCTCGCAAGGTGCAGCGGTTCCTTTCACAGCCGTTCAACGTGGGCGAGGTGTTCACGGGCATGAAGGGTGTCACTGTGTCGATCGAGGACACGGTCGAGTCGTTCGAACAACTCGTCAACGGTGATCTCGACGATCTCCCAGAGCAGGCGTTCCTGAATGTCGGTGATGCTGATAGCGCCCGCGCCAAGGCCCGTGAACTCGAGGCGAGCGCCTGATGGTCATGAAGGTCGACCTAGTCTCTCCCGAGCGGACCCTGTTGTCCGGTGAAGCAACGATGGTGCAGTGTCGCACCATCGGCGGAGGCGACTTGGCGATCCTGGCGGGCCACACGCCGTTCATCGGTGCCCTTGAGATCTGGCCCGTGAGGATTCGTATGGAGGACGGCCGTGACGAGGTGGTGGCGGTACACGGTGGTTTCATCGAGGTATCCGACAACCACGTCAAGATTCTCTCCAACGTGGCTGAGATCGCTTCGCAGATCGATGTCGAGCGTGCACGCCGTGCCGAGGAACGGGCAACCGAACAAGTCCGACTGCAGCAGGACACCGATGCGGACGCCGCACTCAAGCGTTCGCATGCCCGCCTGCAAGCGGCAGGTCAACTCATTGCCTGATCAGCAGACCGAAAGACCAGCGGAACGGCACAGTGTGCGAAGCATGTGCGCGGCGGTGAGGGGTACCCCTATACACAACTACCTGAACGGAGAGGTTGGGTTATGAGTGAGCAAGTCAACCTAAGAGGCGATTGCCACCATTTTGCGACTCGGGCGCGCTTTGGACACCGGCTTGCGGTGGTCGTCGCAGCCCTGGCCGTGATGATGTCTGTCTTCACTCTTTCTGGATCACCGGCAGATGCTGACGAGCCAACCGTGATATTCACAACAATGGCTACCGGTGTCGGGGTCTCGACTCCGATGGCCATCACCGTCGGACCCGACGGAAACCTGTGGTTCACGAACGACAACAGCTCGATCGGGATGATCACCCCCGACGGTGTTGTCTCGAACTTCACCGACCCCGGGATCTCTGGGCCCTGGGGCATCACTGCAGGCCCTGACGGAAACCTGTGGTACCCGAACTACTTAGACGACTCCATCGGGCGCATCACCCCCGACGGTGTGGTCTCGAACTTCACCGGCACCGGGATCTACGGTCCCTGGGACATCACCGCAGGCCCCGACGGAAACCTCTGGTTCGTGAACTACAGCAACAACTCGATTGGGATGATCACCCCCGAAGGTTTGGTCTCGAACTTCACCGACCCCGGTATCTCCGATCCCTTGAGTATCACCGCAGGCCCCGACGGAAACCTCTGGTTCGTGAACTACAGCAACAACTCGATAATGCGACTCTCGATTGTGCCGACTGCGCCGGTGGCTATCTCAGGAACAGTCACCAACGCGTCGGCACAGCCGATTGCAGGTGCGACAGTCGATTTGCGTGACGAGACCGGGCTGGTCCGCGTAGCACCGATCACCACCACGGGTGCCGACGGTTCGTATTCATTTACGGATCTCGAGCCTGGCAACTACCGCATCTACGTACGCGGCGTGCCAGGTCAATATGTGGGTATGTGGTACGGACAGAGCCAACAGCGTCCCGGTTCGGCTGTGATTGACGCATCCACACAGGACGCCACGGGCGTGGATGTCATGTTGCTCTCAGCGAATCCGTCGATCTCGGGAACGGTCACAAATGCCTCGGCACAGCCGATTGCAGGTGCCGTTGTCGATCTGCGCGACCAGACCGGCCTGGTCCGTGTAGCGCCGATCACCACCACCGGCGTCGATGGCTCGTATTCATTCGCGGATCTCGAGCCGGGCAACTACCGCCTCTACGTACGCGGTCTGACAGGTCAATATGTGGGCATGTGGTACGGACAGAGCCAACAACGTCCCGCTTCGGCCGTGATCGTCGTGAACCCGGGTCCCAGTTCAGGCATAGACGTGCTTCTGCCTTCTGTTTGATATTGCCTGGAGTCGACTAGTCGACCACGATCCCCTCTAGCCCGGCGGGGCCTTCGGGGTACGTCATGTCAAGCCCTTCGAAGGTTTCTATCAGTACCTGTGAAACCACCAGGTTTCGAAACCACTTTCGATCTGAGGGCACCACGTACCAAGGTGCATGGTCGGTGCTCGTGCGGGTCAGTATGTCTTCATATGCAACGCGGTATTCATCCCAGTACTTGCGCTCTTCCAGATCGGCGCCCTCGAACTTCCATCTCTTGTGAGGGTTGTCGATCCGTGACTGCAAACGTTGGCGCTGTTCGTCCTTGGAAATGTTCAAGAAGAACTTGCGGATGACGGTGCCCTCGTCTGCCAACAGTTTCTCGAAGGCGTTGATGTGTTCGAACCGACCCTTCCAAGTCTCCTCGGGAACGAGTGAGTGAACTCGGGCAACCAGGACATCTTCGTAGTGGCTCCGGTTGAAGATGACGATGCGACCGTTCCCCGGTGCATGGGTGTGGACTCGCCACAAGAAGTCGTGTTCGAGTTCGGTGGTGTTCGGTCGCTTGAAGTTGGCAACCTTTACACCCAGCGGGTTGATGGCCTTGAAGACGTGCTTGATCGTCCCGTCCTTACCCGATGTGTCCATCCCTTGAAGCACCACGAGAACCTTGTGCTTGTGTTCGCCGAAAAGGAGTTCCTGCAACTCGGCTAACTGGGTGTTCATGCGCTCGAGTTCGCCGGCGGCGTCTCCCTTTGAGCCGCTGAAATTGCCGGTCTCTGAGGGATTCCAGTCATCCAGGTCAACGTTCTTGCCGGGTTTCACTCGAAACTGCTGTGCGTCCATCTCCCGATTCTGCCCCGTGCTGGGCTGATGTGATGGATCGGTGCGATGGGTTGACGGTGTTAAATGCCGAATTGCGATGCATTGGGGCTCGGGTGCGTTGGTAGCCTTTCGGCGGTGCGGAGACATGAACTCCGCTTCCCGCCGGGCATCCGGCGGATTCAGATCAGGAGAATTGATGGAAAATACGAACGACCCACGATCACTTGTTGTGCTCGGCTTCGACGAGGCTCTCGCAGCACAGGAAATGCTCACCGCACTTACACGTATGACCACCGAGGGAACCCTGGTTCTGCGTGACGCCGTGTTTGTCACCAAGAACGACAAGGGCAAGATCCGCGTTGTAGAAACTACGGATCCTTCCCCTGGTTCGGCTGCGTGGGGTGGAGCCTTCTGGGGCTTGTTGTTCGGAATCGTCTTGGCCGTGCCGATCGTCGGTCTTGCCATTGGGGCGGGTAGCGCAGCGTTGATGGCGAAGCTGATCGACACCGGGAGCGACGACAAGTTCATCAAGACCCTGCGCGAGTCCATCGAGCCGGGCAAGACGTATCTGGCCGTGCTCGTGAGCCATATCAACCGTGAAAAGGCTCTCGAGGAAATGAGCCGCTACTCGGGTCTGGCCCAGGTCATCTCCACCAACATGACTGCAGATGCCGAGAGCGCCCTCAACGAGGCACTTTCCGGTGGCGATGTCACCCAGGGCGTGTCTGAAGACGACTCGACCATCGCCCCCTGACCAGCCGGTCAGGTAATCGACTCGGGTAATCGAGTCAGGCAATGGATGCGGTCACCCGCGGGCGACGGCGAGAAACATGGAGAATTCGCCATCCTCGCGGGTGATTGTTCCGCAGTCCGAGATGCTCACCTCAGTGAATCCGGCCGCCTCGAGCTTGCGGGCCAGGGCGCCACGCTCAAACCCGTGATGGCCGTGGAAGCCGTCGCCATGGAAGCTGCCGTCTTCGGCGTCCAAGTCGACGATGCAGAGGCTCCCGCCATCAGCAAGCATTTCGGCGAACCGGCGCAGTACCCGATCCGTATCTGCTACGTGGTGCAGGACCAGCACCGTGATGATCAGATCGAAGTCTTGTCGAGGGACCGGGGTTTCGTCGGCGTCCAGATCAAGATCGACGACTGTTACGCCACGCAGGCGTCCGTCAGCGACCTTGGTTGTCATCACTTCACGCATGCCCGATGAGTTGTCCGCCAGTGTTGCCGGCCCAACGCGGTCGCCGAGCGCCTCGGTCACCAGACCCGTTCCAGCGCCGTACTCGAAAACTCGCGTGGACGATGTCGGATGGGTGGCGGAGACTATTGCGTCGGCAACCATGCGTGCTCGCGCGACCTTTCCCGGGTCATCCCAACTGGCAGCTTTGGCATCGAAGTCTGGTTCATAGGCGCTGTTGCTCTGGCGGGTTGTGTCGTCGTGATCGTGGGCCATGTCACCATTGTGCCTTTCTCGCCGCTACGGTCGCCTGATGGCGCGCAGGCGATTGAGCGTGGCGGTGCTGGTTCCGCAACCGATGGCAACCGAGGTCGACGGCCTACGTCGCGGCTTCGGTGACAGGGCGATAGCGCGGATACCGCCGCACATCACCCTTGTGCCGCCACTCAACGTTGCCGAGACAAGTCTTTTTGAAGCGCTCAGCGTGCTCCGTACCGCAGCATCGGAGATGTCTCCCTTCGTCATTTCCATCGGGCCGCCTGAAACCTTCCTGCCCCGCAATCCCGTTGTGTATCTCCGAGTTGAAGCTGGGGACGAACTTGTGTGGCTGCGTGACGCCGTGCGACTTGGATCTTTGGACCGAGAGGATCCGAGGCCTTTTGTTCCGCACGTGACCATTGCTTCGGGAACGTTGCCCGGGAGGATCTCGGCGACGATGGAGGCCATGGCTGATTTCAAACTCGGCGTGCCCATCGAACGACTTCATCTGCTCGAGATGATTCCAGATGCCGAACTCGGAACTCGGTGGGTGCCGATAGCGGACTATCCCTTCGAGCCTCGCAGGGTTGTTGGACGAGGCGGTATCGAACTGGAACTGACTCGCAGCACGATTCTGGATCCTGAAGCAACGGAGTTCGAACGCCTTGAACTCGCGGATGATCTTGGTGGTCAGCCGTCGCAATCGGACGGGCCGCAAGCGAATGGATCTCACATGGCACTAGCTACGCCGCCGTATGCGACGTCAACCGTGAGTTCTGACGTTGTAGTGACGGCCCGACGGAGGTCAGTCGGTGTGGTTGGCGTGGCCCGAGGCACGATGTCGGGCTCGGTCGGACATCTCCAGTCGATCCTCGTTGCCGAAAGTGTTCGGCGCCAAGGTATTGGCGGTCACCTTCTCGCCGCTTTCAACCACCTGTGTGAGGAGACGGCCGCACCTCAGTAGTTGAGTAACGACGTCATGCGTCCAGTTCGTTAGTTCCCAAGACGTTTGTGTCCGACTGGTCTGATGATGTTTTCTACAGTGAAACCTCGACCGGCCTGTCATACCACCTTCGTAAACTTACAAATGCTCAAGAGTGGACAGCGCAACGGGTACTCGGCCCGCTGTCCCGGCAACCGAACCACCGAACGGTGCCCCGAGGGAAGAGCTGACCAGTAGGTAAAGGTGGGCGTCACGAGCGCCCCGAAACAGGGAGGACGCTCATGACGAGCCCCCGCAACGCCGGTCCGGTTCCACTTCCAACGAACATCAAGACCTGGTCTCTACATGTCGGCCGTGTGGTCGATGGTGCCAGGGACAGAATGATCATGGGTGGTCAGTACACGTTCAAGCGATCCGAGAAGGACAATGACCGCTGCACAGTCTGGGCCGAGTTCGATCCTGAACCCCTCGGGCCGCTGCTCGGCGTTCAAGGAACGACTTCGATGATGGCCATGCACGTGTGGGGCGTGATGAAGTCGGGTGCAATCGTGACCGTCGAGCAGAGACTGCATGACGAACTGATCGAGGCCGCGGATTCAACGGTGACCAATTGGTGGGCGCCTTCCGTTGTGGAGTTCGACGACGGTACGACAGAACTCGGGCTTCTGTTTGCGACCACCGATGAAGCGGTCGCCTGTGCTCGTGCACTCGACGTGAACAGGGTCATTGATGTTTCCACGACAATGTTCAACGCCAGTGGCCACGAGGACGGGAATGTCAGAGTCCTCGACCTGGATAAGCGTGTCCTGGCGCAGACCAGCTTGCCCGCGCACTTCTGCCACCGGCCACGACGTGACCACGCGATCCGATGGCTTAGCGCGGTAAGCGGTAAGTGCCCGACGGGACGGTTTGTGAGTTGAAGCCAACTCGGAACCGTCGAACACAACCCGTCGAACACAACCCGTCAGGAGGTTTTCCAGACTTGGTAGAGGGGGTGGGTGCCGCGGTCGAGATCGAGGCCCTTGTTGCCATCGGGCAGCGTCCAGTTGGTGACGTTCACCAGACTCGGCGCGGCCACCACACCCCTTACGCCGTGGAAGAGCCAGATGTACGGGAGATCTTCCGCCAGACGCTGTTGGGTCACGGCGAAGAACGCAACTTGGCGTGCCCTGTCCGGATCTGCCGAAGCCTGATCGACGGCGACGGCAACGTCCTGATCGTCAATGCGAGCCGAATTCAGGGAAGGCTCACCGAGGGGTCGAAGCGCTGATGGGTGCCATGACAGCGCGTCGATGAAGGGGCTGGGCGAGCCGAACCCTGATCGTATGGTCACCTGATAGTCCCCGGTTGCTACGCGTGCATCGAACGACGACCGGCTGGGTGCGATGTCGATCAGCGCTTCGATTCCGAGTTTGCGCCAACGTTCTTGAAAATA
>CAYQFM010000012.1:7100-21342 GCA_964416735.1 uncultured Iamiaceae bacterium
TGTCGGCGGTCGGCTGTCCGCCATCGTGAAACCAAGGCGATGTATCTGCGAACGGACCGATTGCTGGTTCGTACTGGTTGCGTTCGATCGACTTCACAAAATCGGCCGGGTCGGTTCCCAGCGCCAGAGCTGTGCGCGCCAGCGGATTGTCGAACGGGGTCATCGCTGTGTTCAGTTGCAAGAAGGTCGTTTCCTTCTCGCCACCTGCGTCGGTGAATACCTGATAGTCGACCTTTCTGCGGATCTCCTCCGCATTTTCGTTGCGCTGCGGCCTGAACCGGGTGACGTGATCGCCGGTTGCTGTTTGCATCATGTCCAGTCGTCCGGCTTCGAGGCGGGCAGCTCGCGCGTTCATGTCGGTAACGGGGATGAACTCGATCTCGTCGAGGTAGGGAAGTGGGGTTCCAGAGTCATCACTGCGCCACCATGCATCGTTTCTGTGGACCATCAGAGATGCCCCCGGCACCCAAGAGACAAACCGGAACGGACCCGTTCCCACCGGATTGGACGGGTCGCCGCTGCGCAACCAGTCCGGGTCGGCAACAACACCGATCTGAGTTGTCAACAGGTATGGCAATGCAACCCACGGGCGGCTGGTCGTGATCGTGACCGTCATTGGGTCAGACGCTGTAACCGAATTGATCGGCTCGAGCGCCGGAGCGAACAGGGCAGATGTCCGCATGAGGTCCAGGTTCTCGACAACGACGGCCGCATCAACGGAGCGGCCGTTGTGGAGCCTCACCCCGTTGCGCAACTTGATGGTCCAGGTGGTGAATGTCTCGTCCGCTGTCACCGACTCCGCCAGGTTGGGTTGTGGTTCGCTGTCCGAGCCGAAGGTTGTGAGCGTGTCGAAAACAGCCCTGGATACCTCCATGCCCGACATCGACCACACGGTTGTGACCGGATTCCAGCCGTCGGATTCCCCGAGAAGTCCGTACGTGATGCGCCCCCCACGCTCAGGAGCATCACCAACGTCTTCGACCGCCCCACTGTTCGAGATCTCGTCAGTCGGCTTGGCCTGCTTGTCGGATTCGGTACAGCCGGCTATGACGGCCACCGCAATCAGAATCGCCGTTACCAGCGTCGAGACGCGAAGCGATCTGATGTGACCTGATGAGTTCGACAAGCTGGCCTTCACGGACTCGGGGTGGCTTCTTGAGGCGGTGCCGTTGTCGTCGTCGTCGGTGGAACGCTCGGTGACGTCGTAGACGGAGTCGAGGTCGAAGGCGTCGATGTCGTTGATGATGACGAACCCGATGACGATGACCCTGATGAAGTCGTACTGGTCGTCGTCGACACGTCACCCGAGTCAGCGTCGTCCGTGTCGGGATTGGTGCTTCGGGTGTAACCGCTGTCGTACGGAGATGGCGTGTGCCATCTCCGCATCGGATAGGTGGTGGGCGGTAAGCCGGTGTAGTTCGGAGCAGAACCGCTGTCGTCGTCGTCGCCGGCGCGGGCTTCGCGGCGTGGGTCTTGAGGGAAGCGGTTGTTCAGCCACTGCAACTGCGCTTCGAGGGCCTGATGGCCGAGGCGGGTCAGCTTCGACCCTGACTGGTCGAAGCCGTGTCCACCACCTTTGACAACCAGGGTCGTGGCCTCCAGGTCGATTGCTTCGAGGCGCGAGGCCAAGTCCTCCTGCTGGTCGATCTGAATGTCCCAATCAGCGCTGCCGGTGATGAGAAGCGCCGGACCCTGCGCTTTGTGGGCGTTTGCCAGAGCGTCGGCCTTGGCCCAGTTGGTGATCACGTCGGGATCGTCGGAGTCGTCCGGACCGCCGTAGTACTGATAAGCGAACTGCATGGATCCGTCGTAGGGGTGGTAGTAACCGATGAATCCGTTGACCCGGTCGGAAATTTCAGGCCAGAGTGATGGACCGTCAAAGAACGGATCTTCAGGGGTGGTGAACGCCACCGCTCCGATGCGGGCGCCAGCCGACATCCCCTGCACCACGATCCGATCCCGAGAGATCCCGACCGCGCGTGCCGTGCCTCGCAGATATTGAACGGCTGCTTTGATGTCCTGCTCGGGCCGGGGGAAGACGGGTGACTCGTTGCTGTCGGGCGTGAAGAGGTGATATCCGGGCATGAAAACCGCGTAACCCTGAGCCAGCAGTTCGTTTGCCCAGGGGCGCATTCCTTCGTGTGATCCGCCAATTCCGCTGCCACCGTGGACAACCATCACAGCGACGTCACGCTGATGGTCTTCGGGGCGACACAGTTCTCCCTCGTGTTCCTCTGGAGCGTCCGGAGGTGTGTACACGATGGTTTCGCATTCACCGGGCTCGACACCGGGGTCGGGCAGGGGATCGGGAACGTCGATTTCGGTGGTTGGTGTCGCCGCCTCGGCGCTCTCTTCGAGTGTGGGGCGACTCGATGGGCGGGTGCAGCCGACGGTGGTGATCGCAAGCGAGATCGAGGTCACCACAACCACGACGCCTCGAAGCAGTGCTGGTCGGATCGGTTTCGTCACGTAACGGCTCCGCACGTGCAGTGTTGCGAGGGATTGATTCAACGCTCCGGTGAGGGCGTGTGTCTTTCGACGTGCCATGATCCAGGAATGGCTCAGACAGTGTTCAATGGTATCGACGAGGTGAAGGCCGCTGTCGGTCGACACCTCGGTTACAGCGAGTGGCTCGAGATCACCCAGGACAGGGTGAACCAGTTCGCCGATGCTACCGGTGACCATCAGTGGATACATGTCGACGTCGAACGTGCCACAAAGGAGAGTCCCTACGGCGGTCCGATTGCCCACGGATAGTCGAGGTCCGCGATATTTCCATGGGTGTCAACTACGGGGTCGACAAGGTCCGCTTCCCATCCGCCGTACCGGTTGGGTCGCGGGTGCGTGGTGGCGCCGAGTTGGTGGCCGTCGATGAACTGCCGGGCGGCATCCAAGCCAAGATCGTCATCACGATTGAGATCGACGGAGGGTCCAAACCGGCCTGCGTGATTGAGTCAATCAGCCGGTTCATGGCCTGAGCGCTGTTTTCCCGGATGCGGTTGAGGCCTCGGGATCGGCCCGGTGTAGCCTCGCCCAATCATTGCCTGTTTGCATGGGGATGGCGCAGCATGGATCTGAGTTTCACACCCGAGGAAGAGACTTTCCGACGCGAGGTACGCGGTTACCTCGATGACTTGTTGAACGGGGATTTCTCGGTGATCCGTGGCCGTGGAGGGCCCGGAGACGAGCACTCGTTCTTCGATGAGCGTCTTGCATGGGAACGCCGTCTGGGCGCCGACGGTTGGACCTGTGTGGGCTGGCCTACGGAGTTCGGCGGTCGTGGGCTCGCACTGAACGAACAGGTGATCTTCTACGAGGAATACGCCCGTGCCGGTGGTCCGGGCCGCCTTGGGCATATCGGCGAAGGTCTGCTCGGCCCCACCCTCATTCACTTCGGGTCGCCCGAACAACAGGAGCGCTTCTTACCCAAGATTCGCTTGGGCGAGGAGCTGTGGTGTCAGGGTTATTCCGAGCCCGAGGCGGGTTCGGACCTGGCGAACATCAAGACCAAGGCGGTGCTCGATGGCGACAACTGGCTGATCAGCGGCCAAAAAGTTTGGACTTCTCTTGCCCACTGGAGCCAGTGGTGCTTCGTGCTTGCCAGAACCGATGCGGATGCTCCCAAGCACAAGGGGATCTCGTTCCTGCTGGTGCCCATGGATGCGCCGGGCATCGAGATACGCCCGATCGTCCAGGTGACCGGTGAAGCTGAGTTCAACGAGGTGTTCTTCACAGACACCCCGACAGCGGCCGACCTCGTGGTGGGTGGCGTGAACAACGGCTGGAAAGTGGCCATGGGTCTGCTGTCATTCGAACGTGGTGCTTCCACGCTTGGTCAGCAGTTCAGTTTCGAACGCGAGTTGCGCACCATCACCGACCTTGCCAAAGCCAATGGTCGAGCGAGCGAACCGGTCATGCGCCAGCGTCTGGCGGCGGCATGGAGCCGCCTGGAGATCATGCGTTGGAACAGCATGCGGATGCTCACCCAGGCGGACAAGCCGGAGCTGTCGAAAGAGGCGTACATCTCCAAGCTGTACTGGGCGCGCTTGCATCGTGACCTTGGTGAGCTTTTCGTCGATGTGATGGGTGCTGACGCCACCCTGGCTGCGCCGGGCGATGGCTACGAACTGACGCCTGCGCAGCAACTGTTCCTGTTCACCCGCTCCGACACCATCTACGGCGGGTCCAACCAGATCCAACGCAACATCATCGGTGAGCGGGGGCTGGGTCTGCCGCCCGAGCCGAAGGTAGTGGGCTGACCCGTCACCGCTGATTGACTGACGCTGATCGACACAAGGAGTAGGCATGACCGCACCCGAATCAAAGGCGCCCGCATATGTAGAAGGGCACGGTCTGCTGGCGGGAAAGACCGCTGTCGTAACCGCTGCAGCCGGTACGGGAATCGGCTATTCGGTAGCGCGCCGCTGCATCGAAGAGGGTGCAACCGTTCTGATCAGTGACATCCATGAGCGTCGACTCGCCGAAGCGGCCGACAATCTGGAAGCCGAGACCGGACAGCGCCCGGCATCAGTGCTTTGCAATGTCACGGTTCAAGCCGATGTCGACAACCTGATCGAACAGGCCGTGGCACAACTGGGGCACATCGACGTGATGATGAACAACGCCGGTTTGGGCGGCACGGCGAACATGGTTGAGATGACCGACGAGCAGTGGAACGTTGTCATCGATGTGACTTTGAACGGGACCTTCCGGGCGACGCGTGCGGCCATGCAACACATGATTCCCAGGGGTACCGGGGTCATCGTAAACAACGCATCGGTTATCGGGTGGCGTGCTCAGGAGGGGCAGGCACATTACGCGGCTGCCAAAGCCGGAGTCATGGCACTCACCCGATGCGCTGCGCTCGAGGCTGCTCACGCCGGAGTTCGAATCAATGCAGTTTCTCCGAGCCTCGCCATGCATCCGTTTCTTGCCAAGGTGACCACGGAAGAACTACTTGAAGTGCTTACCTCACGCGAGGCCTTCAAGCGGCCGGCCGAACCGTGGGAGGTTGCCAACGTGATGGTGTTTCTCGCAAGTGACTATTCGTCCTACATGACCGGCGAATCTGTCTCGGTATCCAGCCAGCACCCTTGACGGCCCTCACCCCTCACGGCCACTTTCGCATTTCTCAAACGCTATTGTCGCTGTTGACAACGAGCGGATCGAGACCTGACCGGAGGATGCAGTCGTGGATCTGAACGACCCAGACACATGGCGCTGGATCTGGCTGGTTGCAATGGTCCTGTTCGGCGTGGGCGAAATTGCCATGGTCGGCTCGTTCTTTCTCATTCCGTTCGCAATTGGTGCGGCCGTGGCCGCCGTTCTGGCCTTTGTGGACGTGGTGCTTGGGGTGCAGTGGCTCGCGTTCCTTGTCGTCTCGGGGGTTTCATTCCTGGCGATGCGGCCATTGGCGCGCCGCATGGATGTGAACGCGTCGATTTCAGGTATTGGCGCCCACCGTCAGGTTGGAAGTGATGCGACCGTTGTCGAAGATGTTGGGGGTGCCACCGACGCGGGTCTGGTCATGATCGGGGCGGAGCGTTGGCGCGCTGAATCAGTTGATGGAACGAAAATTCCAGCCGGTAGCCCGGTGGTGGTAACCGAGGTGAAGGGCACCAGGGTGGTCGTCGAGCCGGTTCCGCCGACAAATATTGGAGACAGATAATGGGTGCTGTAGTAGCACTGGCAATTCTTGCCCTCTTCTTGTTCATCTTTGTGGCGAACGCTGTCAAGATCGTCCAGCCCTACCAGCAGGCCGTGAAAGAGCGACTCGGCCAATACCGCGAGACCCTCAGTCCCGGTTTGAGGGTGATCGTGCCGATCATCGACAAGATCAGGCTCGTCGACATGCGTGAGCAGGTCATCGACGTCCCTCCCCAGGAGGTCATCACGTCGGACAACGTGATCGTGTCGGTGGATGCGGTTGTCTACTACGAGCCGACTGATCCTCAGCGACTCACCTACAACGTCGCCAACTTCATCCTGGCGATCACCAAGCTGGCGCAAACGAACCTGCGAAACCTCGTGGGTGACATGCAACTGGACCAGGCCCTGACCAGCCGCGACAAGATCAACCAGGGGCTGCGCGACATCCTCGATGATGCCACCGACAAATGGGGCGTTCGTGTGGTCCGCGTCGAGATTCAACGGATCGACCCACCGCCGGATGTCATGAGCGCCATGCACGAGCAGATGAAGGCCGAGCGAACCCGTCGCGCCGTGGTGTTGGAGGCGGACGGGCGTCGGGAAGCTGCAATCGCCACGGCCGAAGGTGAGAAGCAATCAGCAATCCTGCGAGCCGAGGGCGACAGGCAGCGCCAGGTTCTCACCGCTCAAGGCGATGCGGAGGCCGTGCGCGTGCGTGCCGAGGCGGAACGGTTCCGCCAGCTCACCGTTGCCGAGGGCGAGGCGCGTGCAATCACAACCGTGTACGACGCAATCCACGCCGGAGATCCGTCGCCCGACCTGCTCGCAATCAAGTACCTGGAGGCACTTGGGACGATCGCGGATGGCCAGGCAACGAAGATATTCCTGCCCGCGGACTTTGCAACCGGCCTTGGTGCACTGGGTGCCGTTGCCGAGATCTTCCGTGGAGACGGTGGGGGAGACGAGGGCCGTGTCGAGCGGGCCGCATCCGGCCGGTCGCGACTCGATTCCGCACTGGCGGAAACCGAGGCGCGGCGATCTGAGGCGAGCGGTGTCGAGGTTCCGCAGTTCGTGGTTCCCGATCCAGCGCCCTCAGATCCCGACGCAACGCCGTTCTAACCGTCTGGGAAGTGTCGCACTGACCAGCGGCCGGGTTGTCGCCTGCGCTCGTGTCCGCGTTGGCGTTACGCGTACCAACCGATGACATCGACGATCACGTCGATGTTTCCAAACTTGTTGAAGACGGAGATCCTGCCGCCTGAACCGACTTTCACGACCGCGAGATTCGGAACCACCGACCCGGTGGACAGGTTGACGTTCGAGGCGTTCGGCATGACTTCGCCGGTTGGCCAGGCCGTCAGGTACGTGGAGAAACTCGGCGTGACGCCGGTGATGTTGACAACGACGGCCTGTGCGTCAGAGGGCACGCCGTGGATGTCGGTCACCTTGATCGACTTGAACGATCCATCGGACAGCTTGCCGATCTGGCCGACCGTGTACGGCTCCGGTCGCGTGTCCCAGACCCGCCGCGGCGAGATACCGCTGAACTGCGAACCCGTCGGCCCGAACCACCCCACGACATCGACGACGACATCGACTTTGCCAAGGTTGTTGAAGAACGAGACCTTGCCGTCTGTGCCGACCTCGACCACCACCAGGTTCGGCCGGGTATCGCCGGGTGGAACGTTGAGACTCGACGCCGTGGGGCGCGCCTGACCCGTAGGGAAGACTGTCAGGTAGGTGGAGATCGTTGGAGTAACGGCTGTGACGTTCATCACCACAGCGGTTGCGTCGGCGGGGACCCCGCTGACACCGGCCACCACGAGATCCTTTGTCTGACCTTGTCCTATCTTGCCGGACTGACCGATGGAGTACGGGGCCGGCCTCGTGTCCCAGATGCGGGTGGGCGAGGTTCCGGTGAAGAGGCTGCCGTCGGGGCCATACCAGCCGACGAGGTCTATGACGACGTCGGTGGTTCCCGAATGGTTGAACACGGAGATCTTCTTGTTGGCCCCGAGCTTTGCCATCACGAGGTTCGGCCGCGTGTCACCAAGGGTGAGGTTGATGTTCGACGTGGTGGGGCGGAGTTCCCCGGTTGGCCAGACCGTCAGAAAGGTTCCGGCGCTGGCATCGACGCCGGTGAGGTTGATCGCCACCGAGGTGGCGTCCACCGGAACACCGGGGATGGATATCTCGCGTGTGGTCGAGCGACCCCATGGCGTGGCGAACGGACCGACCTTGGATGCGGGGCGTGAGTCGATGATGCGAACGGGCGTCATGGGGTGGAAGGCCCCTGTGATCACGGGTGACCCAGCGGCGGACACAGGATTGTCGCCTGTTGGTTCGATTGGTAGTGACTCGGCACCTGCCGGAGTTGGTGAAAAGAGCAGAGTGGTTGCTACGAAGCCCGACAGAATGAGCAGGATTACCTGAAATCGCCAGGCTGAGGCGGTCGCTCTTCGCATCCGAAATTGACGATGATGCCGTGTTGGCTCAAGCGGGTTCACAGCGTTGATATTACTCAGGGGTTCTGACGTGATCCGTCAGGCAGGAGACTCGGCAACGGTGCCCGAAAGATTGAGTGACGCGATGTTACGATTTGGCCCGGACGCATTTGTCGACCGGGGAATGACGGATGCGATTTGTCTGATTTGCCGCGTTGGGCCGCCCCTGCCGAGAGGTGTTCATGTCTTTGCTCAAACATGACCGCGAGATGCGTCGGCGCACGACGCATCTCATCGTTGCCATGGTGGTGCTGGGAGCGCTGTTCTCTGTTGCACCTGTTCCGCGCTTCATCACGTCACGGGTTACGAGGATGCACGATGTGGCACTGGCCACCAATCGGATGCCGGGGGAATCGGAAGCGGTTCGCGGAACCGTCACAGGCGTGGAGGACTTCTCTCTCATTGCAGTTTCGCTCCACACGGCGACCTCAGATCCGATCCGCGTGCGGGTGCACGGTGGAGGCCAATGGGGCGACTGGTTCGTGCTCGAGGTGGACGGCACTGACGCACCGGATCCGAACAGCACAGAGGCTCGTAGCGCCGTTGATGAGGTGGACGACACGGCCAAGGTCTCAGAACCACTCTGGGTGGGTCACGGTGACGGCTACGAGGTTGAGCTTCCAGCGGATGCAACCGATGCCGTGGTGCATCTGGCCAGAGACCGAAACGAACAGGTAAAGGTCGAAGCGGTCGAGAGCCCGGCGGGCGCAGTCACCGACTCGATGCCTCCCATCCGTTCGCGCGCCTCGTGGGGGGCACGACCACCCAAGGAGGCGTACGACATGTCGACGAGCCTCGAGGTGGCCGTCGTCCATCACGCCGTGTCGGGTAATTCCTACTCGCAAGCCGATGTCCCCGGGATCCTGCGGTCGATACAGGCGTTTCACATGGATACGAACGGCTGGAACGACATCGCCTACAACTTTGCTGTCGACAAGTTCGGAGGGATGTGGGAGGCACGCGGTGGCGGTGTGACGAATCCGGTCATCGGCGGTCATTCACTCGGCGCCAACCCGAAGACGACGGGCATCGTCGCCCTAGGCAACCTCAGCACCGTTGCTCCGACTCAGGCGATGATCGACGCCATTGGCGACCTTGTCGGATGGAAGCTCTTTGTCCACGGGGTGAACCCAAATGGCTATTTCCCGTACACGATCACGGCGGATAACGGAAAGTTCCGGGAGGGACAGGTCGTCGTGTTGCCGACCGTCAGTGGCCATCGGGACAACAACCCGACCGGCTGTCCCGGTGACTACCTCTATCCACAGCTTCCTCAAATTCGGGCGCGGGCGGCGGCAAAGGAAGCCCAACTACGTCGCAGCAGATCCTTGGATGCCCACTTCCACGAACTCAACCCCACTCGTGTCATGGACTCCAGACCGGAGTCACGTGTCGGGCCGTTCTCTACTCCGTGGGGTCCGGGTGAGGTCAGATTCGTCCAGGTCGCAGGGCTGGCAGGTATCCCTGCTGACGCGACCGCAGCGGTGCTCAACGTCACCGCTGTCACTCCGACAAAGCCGACCCATGTGGCAGTGTGGCCTGCAGGCCAGTCGAGGCCGGCCACGTCGAACCTCAATGTTCCGGCGGGAGGCATCAGGGCGAATCTCACCACGGTTGAACTCCGCACGGACGGCAAGGTTGTGGTTGCCAACAACGACGGGTTGACCCACATCGTGATCGATGTTGTCGGGTGGTACGGCGTCGACGCCACACCCGGCGTCCGGTTCAACCCCATCGATCCGGAGCGGATTCTCGATACCCGCACAGGTCCTGGTCAAACGGGCAAGTTCGCCCCGGGTGAGACGCGCAACCTGGAGGTGAACGGATTCGTCGGGGTTCCAGCCAGGGCGCGTGCGGTGGTTCTCAATGTTACCGGTGTGAAACCGACGCAGGCGACGTATGTGACTGTCTGGCCGACGGGGTCGTCTCGACCGACGGCGTCAAATCTCAACCTCGCTGCCGGGGAGATCGCGCCAAATCTGGTGGTTGCCAAGGTCGGTTCTGGCGGAAGCGTGTCGCTCTACAACAACAAGGGTCAGACGGACCTCATCGTCGACGTCGTCGGATGGTTCGGTCCGTTCGGGGCCGGGTTCACCCCAATGCGTCCCTCGCGGATATGGGATTCGCGGACCGGGCCCGGTGTTGTTGGTCGCCTCGGAGGCGGTGGCGTTCGTGAAGTGAGGATCGCCGGAGTGGGCGACGTACCTGCAGACGCCTCGTCGGTCATCGTGAACGTGACCGCGGTCCAACCGTCGACGGCGACGCATTTGACTGTCTGGCCCCAAGGCCTGTCCAAGCCTGCCACCTCCAATCTCAATGTTCCGGCGGGAGACATCAGGGCGAATCTCGCCACGGTCGGACTGGGTCCCAACGGTTCGATCCTGGTGGCGAACAATGCGGGATCGGTCGACGTGGTGGTCGACGTGTTGGGTTGGTACCGCTGAACGGGTGTCGGTCCGCCGGAGAACGACAGCAGATTCAGCGCTTGGGCCGGAGTCGCGAGACCATTCGACCAACTGAGCGGGCACGGTGTTCGAGATCCTTCGGACGTTCCTCCATGCCCTGGATGACTCCGATCTTGAAGCCGCGGAAGAACCCGACAACGGTTCCGACAAGTGCGAAACCGATGGCAACCGACAACCCGACCGTGATTACAAGGGTTGCCCAGCGCCCGAATGTCATGTTGCTCAGGTCCCAAAATGGAGTCTGAACCAAGACGATTGCTGCGGCAACCAGAAGTGCGAACCAGGCTGCCTTGTCTCGCCAGACCGGGCGGGTGAAGCCCTTCCACAGGCCGGTCTTGTTTTCTTTGCGGGCCTTGTCTTTATTGGCCATGAGATCCTGAGCCGATTTGTATCAGCGCGCCACGATCACTGACGACCCATGACCGAACAGGCCCTGGTTCACCGTAATTCCAGCGCGAGCACCCTCCACCTGACGGGCACCAGCCTGACCACGGATGTGCCAGGTGAGCTCACAGACCTGGGCAATGGCCTGGGCGGGAATTGCCTCGCCGAAGCACGACAAACCGCCGCTGGGGTTCACGGGAATGCGCCCGCCAATGGTGGTGGCCCCGCTGCGCAGCAGGTTCTCTGCTTCGCCCGGTTCGCACAGCCCGATGTTCTCGTACCAGTCCAACTCGAGCGCGCTCGACAGGTCGTAGACCTCGGCCAAGTCCATTTCCTCGGGTCCCATCCCGGCTTCCTCGTATGCCGCGTGGGCGATTGAGTCGCGGAACGGCCGCTGTGGCGCAGGTACCACCGCGGCCGAGTCCGTTGCGAAGTTCGGCATTTCGATGTTGGGTTCCGGATACGTGGGCGTCACGGTGGAAACGGCGGCAATGCGAACCGGGTCGGCAGTCACTCGCCGGGCGTATTCCATCGACGACAGGACAATTGCGGCACCCCCGTCGCTGGTGGCGCAGATCTCCAATAGACGCAGCGGGTCGGCAACCATGGCGGAGGCGAGCACCTCTTCTTTGGTGAACGCCTTTCGATAACGGGCGTACGGGTTCTCGACGCCATGTTGACCGTTCTTCACGCGGACATGGGCGAAGTCGTCCTCGGTAGCACCGTAGGCCTCCATGCGCCGGCGGGCGTAGAGACCGAAATAGGTGGGGTTGGTGGCGCCCATCAAGCGGAACCGCAGCCAGTCGGGGTCGTCCGGACGGTCGCCACCCACCGGAGCAAAGAACCCCTTGGGTGTCGTATCTGCGCCGACCACCAGTGCCACATCGCTGAGCCCGGCGAGGATCTGTGCACGGGCGACACTCAGGGCCTGAGCTCCCGATGCGCACGCCGCGTACGAACTCGAGATCCGGTTGCCCTTCCAGCCCAAGGCCTGGCTGAAGGTGGCTCCGGCGATGAAACCCGGGTAGCCGTTGCGGATGGTGTCGGCACCGGCCACGTAGTCGATGTCTGACCACGAAAGTTCTGCATCGGCAATGGCGGCCTGGGCGGCCTCGATTCCGTATTCGACGAAGTTGCGACCCCATTTGCCCCACGGGTGCATACCGACACCGAGGATTGCCACATCATGATTTCCACTCATGTCAGACCCCCTCTCCGGTTGCGGCGGATGAGGCTGACGTCGCGCCAACTGGCTTCCATCTCCAGACAAGGTGTTCGTTCTCGTCGTCCTCGAAGAGGGTTTCGATGACCAACTCCACCTCGATTCCCGCAGAGAGTTCTGAGATGTCCACCCCGTCGGCCATCTGACCCATCACGATCATGGCCTCACGTTCCAGTTCGACCGCTGCAATGCAGAAAGGCTCGAAGGGGTCCGTTACCGGGACATAAGGGGGTGGCGGTTGGTAACAGGCGTTGGTGAAAGACCAGATACGACCCCGACGGGAGAGCTCGACTTCTTCGAACTCACGCCCGTCGCAATCGGGGTTCCTGCACAGGAACGTCTCTTTGGGGAACGCGAGGGTGTCACACTTTGCACACTTGGAACCCAGCAGGGCCGGGTTGTCTGTATCAGTGGTGAACCAGCCCTCGACAGCGGGGATCTGCGCCTTGGTCGTCACGCTCCGAACGGTAGCCGATTCGCCCAACTGACCCGGCGGCGCATGAGCGGCATCGGGTCGAAGTTGATCCAACCCCTGGTCACGGTGTCCAAGTGTCGGGTACTGCCCTGTCGACGGAACGGGGCGTTTGAGCCAACTTACCCATAGTAACTTTTTGTCACATCGTATTAATATCAGCGGGTCGTGGATTCCGTGATGCATCGACAGGCAGCGGGTTCATGAAAGATGACAGATCTGTCGGGTCCGGTATCGGTCAAGAATTGGAATTGGATTCAATGAAAGCACGGGTTTCTTCGATGGAATTCACACGTCTGAAGACGGCCATGGTGGTTGTGGTTTCGGCCGTCGTGGCGCTAGGTGTAACTGTTGCCACGTCACCGTCGACGCAGGCGGCGACACCTGTGGGTACGGTCACCGTGGTTGCGTCGAACGACTCCTCGGGACCGATCGGTGATGTTCTCGACATGACGACAGGCCCCGACGGCAACCTCTGGTTCACGAACCAGAACAACGACTCGATCGGGATGATCACCACCGACGGCGTGGTTTCCAACTACACGGGTGTGGGTATGAACACCCCCGCGAGCATCACCACCGGTCCCGACGGCAACCTCTGGTTCACGAACAGCAATGGCCACTCCATCGGGATGATCACCCCCGACGGTGTGGTCTCGAACTTCACCGATGCCAGCATCAACTACCCAGATTCCATCACCGCAGGTCCAGACGGCAACCTCTGGTTCACGAATTGGGGTGGCAACTCCATCGGGCGCATCACCACCGACGGTGTGGTCTCGAACTTCACGGGTACGGGCATCAACCACCCCATGGGCATCGCTGCAGGTCCTGACGGCAACCTCTGGTTCACGAACAGCTGGAATGACTCGATCGGTCGCATCACCACCGACGGTGTGGTCTCGAACTTCACCGATGCGGGCATCGCGAGTCCTGAAGGCATCACGGCCGGCCCCGACGGCAACATCTGGTTCGCGAATAATTACAACGACTCGATCGGGCGCATCACCACCGACGGTGTGGTCTCGAACTTCACGGGTACGGGCATCGTGGGTCCCACGGATATCGTCGCAGGCCCTGATGGCAACCTCTGGTTTGTGAACTGGGGTGACGAGTCCATTGGCCGCATCACCCCGGACGGCGTGGTCTCGAACTTCACCGACCTCGCCGGTAGCGTGTCGGGAGTAATCACTTCGGGCCCTGACGACAACCTGTGGTTCGCGTCGAGCGTGGAAGGGTCTGGAGGCGGTGATCACGGCCCAAGCTCCACCGGTGGAACCCTCCTCTACCAGATCGCAACGATCAGCCCCGGTCCCATTCCACCGTTTTCCATCTCGGGCACGGTGACCAACCTGGTCGATCAGCCGGTCGCCGGGGCCGTCGTCGACCTGCGTGATGCAACCGGGCTGGTACGTATGGCGCCGATCACCACAACGGGTCTCGATGGCACCTACAGCTTCGGCGAACTCGACCCGGGCGACTACAGGCTCTACGTCAGAAGCGTCCCAGGTCAACATCGCGGTATGTGGTTCGGCCAGGCCGAACA